>JBCCVY010000219.1:0-6494 GCA_039194725.1 Pseudomonadota bacterium | reverse complement strand
GGCGCAACAGGCCGGCGCAAGGTTGAATTTCAGACACTGGGGGCCAGACCACAAACAGGCGGTTTGAGCGCAAACGCGGCAAAGCGGTCGGTTACGGTGTCTGCCGGGGAGGGAACATATGTCAGCGAAGTCCACACAGGTGGTCATCATCGGCTCAGGACCGGCAGGCCTGATGCTTGCCCAGTTGCTGCATCTAAGCGGCATCGACTGCGTTGTTCTGGAGCGCCAGACCAGGGCTCATGTGGAAGGCCGCATCAGGGCTGGGGTTCTGGAGTATGGCACCGTCAAAGCCCTGCGTGATGCCGGTGTTGCCGATCGCCTTGACCGGGAAGGCCTTGTGCATGACGGCTTTGAACTGGCGTTCGAGGGCGACCGGCACCGGATTTGCCTAAAAGAACTGACCGGCAAGAGCGTCACGGTGTACGGACAGACCGAGGTCACCCGCGATCTCATCGAAGCCCGTCTGGCGGCCGGCGGCGAGATCGTGTTCCAAGCTGCCGATGTCACACCTGTTGATGTCACCTCGTCGCACCCTCGAGTTCGTTATTCCCATGATGGCCGCGACCATGAGATTTCCTGCGATTTCATTGCCGGGTGTGACGGGTTTCACGGTGTGTCGAGACAGACTATGCCGGACATGGTGCGAAACGAGTTTGAACGGGTCTATCCGTTTGGCTGGCTTGGCGTCTTGTCGGATGTGCCGCCCGTTGCCGATGAACTGATATACGCCAACGGAGATCGCGGCTTTGCCTTGTGCTCCATGCGTTCCGGCAGCCGCAGCCGATATTACATCCAGTGTTCCATGGACGAGAACCTGGATGACTGGTCGGATGATGCCTTCTGGGATGAACTTGCCATGCGCATCGGGCCGGACACAGCCGTCAACCTAGTCCGCGGTGCGTCCATCGAAAAATCCATCGCCCCGCTGCGCTCCTATGTCTGCGAGCCGATGCGCCACGGCAACCTGCTGCTCGCCGGCGATGCTGCCCACATCGTGCCGCCGACCGGCGCCAAGGGCCTTAATCTTGCCATTGCGGACGTCCGGCTGCTGCACCGGGCGTTTGAGAGCTGGTATCAGAAAAACAGCGCCGAAGCCCTGGATGGCTACTCCGAAGCTGCCCTGGCACGGGTCTGGAAGGCCGAACGCTTCTCCTGGTACCTGTCGATGATGATGCACCGGTTCCCCGAACACTCCGCCTTTGAGCGCCGCATGCAGCGCGCGGAGTTCGACTATGTCAGCAGTTCCCAGGCCGCGTCGCGTGCCATTGCCGAAAACTATGTAGGTTTGCCGCTTCTGTAGGAATTCAGTCTTCAACCCGCCAGAACAGATCGAAGCCCGGATCGAACACGGTGACATTGCCGGCGCCGGTTTCGACGTACTCAGGGTAGCGGACTGGATCGGCCTGTTTGGTCAGGGTCATTTCATCGCTGTTGACGGGCAGCCGGTAAAACTGCGGCCCATGGCGCGAGGTGAAGCCCTCGAGCCGGTCCAGAACGCCGTCTTCCTCGAATACATGGGCCAGGCAACTCATGGTATTCGGCGCAGTGAAAATGCCCGCACATCCGCACGGCAGCAGCTTTGCGGCATCCATGTGCGGCGCTGAATCGGTGCCCAGGAAAAACCGCTCGTCACCGGAACCTGCGGCAGCGCGCAGTGCCAGCCGGTGACTTTCGCGCTTGGCGACCGGAAGACAGTAAAAGTGCGGGCGGATGCCGCCGGCCAGAATGTGGTTGCGATTGATGATCAGGTGGTGGGTGGTGATGGTGGCGGCAAGGTTGCCGCTGTCATCAGCCTGGACATAGGCCACAGCATCTGCCGTAGTCACATGTTCCATGACCACCCGGAGGCCTGGCACGCGACGGCGAAGCGGGTCCAGCACGCGCTCGATGAACACTGCCTCACGGTCGAAGATATCGATGTCGGGATCGGTGACCTCACCATGCACACACAGCGGCAGGCCGATCTCGGCCATGCGCTCAAGCACGCCCTGCACATTGTCGAAATTTCTGACGCCGGATTGTGAATTGGTGGTGGCGCCGGCCGGGTACAGTTTGACCGCCTTGACCAGTCCGGTAGCGTGGGCTGCGGCCACATCGTCGGCGTCAGTTGCCTCGGTCAGGTACAGCGTCATCAGCGGTTCAAACGTCATTGCTGCAGGTACCGCCGCCATAATGCGCTCGCGATAGGCTTCGGCATCAGCACCGGTCACCACCGGCGGCACCAGGTTGGGCATGATGATGGCGCGGGCGAAATGCCTGGCCGTGTGAGCGGTCACGCCGAGCAGCATTTCTCCGTCGCGCAGATGCAGGTGCCAGTCATCGGGGCGCAGGATGGTGAGCGTGTCGGTCATGATGTGGGGTGTCCGTTTATTGATCCACCATCAGATAACAAAAAAACCTGCGCAAAACAGCAGCTTTGCGCAGGTTCAGAATTTTGTTGGGTAGAACTCGGCTTATTTCAGCAGTTCCTTGGCCCATTTGCCGTCATCACCGACAACATTGACCGCGAACACGCCGCTGACATCGCCGTTTTCATCAAAGTCGGCACTGCCGGACGCGCCTTCATAGTTGATGTCCGTGCCGTCGGCGATCAGCTTCTTGGCTTTTGCCCATTCACCGGGACGAACCACTTCGCCCTTGCCGTCTGAAATGGCCCTGAGCGCATCCTTGATCTTGGCGCGGTCGGCCGAGCCTGCCTTCTCGATGGCCAGTGCCATCATGAAGGTGGCGTCATAGCCATGCGCGGCGTAAGGCGCTGCCGGGTCGGAACCGGTTGCCTTGAAGGCTTCCGCAAACGCTTTGTAGGACGCATCCTCGGTGTCGGATGAAGCCTGGGTGATCTGGATATTGCCTTTCAGGTTGTCAGCACCGATCTGGTCAATCACGGACTGGTCGAACATGCCGTCGGCAGCAAAGAACTTGCCGAACAGACCGTTTTCCAGGCTGTTCTTGATGATGGTGATGCCGCTTGAGCCATAATAGGCGAAGATCGCAATGGCTTCCGGCCCGCCCTGGGTCAGGGTCTGAAGTTCCGACCGGTAGGACGCCTTGTTGGGCTCATGCGCCTGGTTGCCGGTGATCTCACCGCCCATCTTCTTGAACTCTTCCTCAAATACCTTGGCGATGCCGGCATTGTAGTCGTCGTTCGAGTAGGTCATGGCAACCTTCTTGATGCCGGCCTTGTTGACCAGCTGCGCGATTGCCAGGCCCTGGTAGGCGTCAGACGGCGCGACACGGAACACGGTGTCATTGTCCTTAAGTTCGGTCACCGAAGGTGCCGTTGCCGAGTCGGACAGCACCGCGACGCCTGCCGGAATGGTCACGGCCTGAACGGAAGCGTTGGTGGCGCCGGAACAGCTCGGACCGACAATGCCGACAACCTGTTCGACGTTGACCAGCTTGCCAACCGCATCAACGGCAGCTTTCGGGTCACAGGCGCTGTCGCCGATAACCATTTCCAGCTTGGAGCCTTTCAGCAGGCCGCCTTCCGCATTGATCTGGTCACGGGCCAGGTCGCGGCCCTTGACGATGGTGGCAACCAGTTCCGCAATCGGCCCGGTCACCCCGCCGGCAGAGCCGACCTTGATGGTGTCGGCATGCGCCGCTGTTGCAAACATCGCTGCTGCACAGGCGGTGATTGCCAGTTGTTTCACAAGTTTCATTTCACTCACTCCTCCACTGAATAACAGCCGGTAACCGGCTGCTTCTAAAAAACATGCAGTATCATGAACTATTTTTGCCCGGCGATGAAGGGCGTGTTTCGGGCAGGATGCCTTGCGGGTTCTTCTGCAGGAATATCTGCAAGAGCAGGCCGATCAGGAAGATGCGCACATATGCCGAGCGGATACCAGCGTCGGTCATGCCGATGGCCTCCAGCAGTCTCGGCGCCACGATTTCCGACGCCGACCACAACGTCCAGACCAGAAACGCCCCCAAGATGGCGCCCTTGTTGTTGGCGCTGCCGCCGATCACCAGCATCACGAAGACAATGAAGGTGGCCAGCAATGGATCGGTGGTCTGCGGGTTTACGAATTTCAGATAGTGCGCCATCAGCGCACCGGCCAGCGCCATGATCATGCAGCCGATGACAAACCCTTCCATGCGGAATGTCTCGACGTTCTTGCCGGCCGCCTTGGCCGATGTCTCGTTGTCGCGGATGGCGGTCATGACCCGGCCCCATGGCGATTTGCGCGCAATCTCCATGAGCCAGTAGACCCCTGCCAGGGTGACCAGCACAACACCCAGAAAGGCAAACTGGTTAATCGGTTCGGGCAGTCCCTCGAACGGCCGCGGTATCTGCGAAATGCCGCGCGGACCATTGGTGGCCCAGGTCTCGTTGTTGACGATGAGCCGGAAAATCTCCGCGATGCCGATGGTGGCGATGGCAAGATAATCGCTTCTGAGCCTCAGACACACCTTGCCGACCAGAAACGCGATGACACCGGCAACCAGCATGGCGGCGATGGCGGCGACAACGTACGGCATCTGGAAACCGCCGACGTGACTGGCATGCGGGTTGGTGGTCAGGATGGCGGCCGTGTAGGCGCCAATGCCGAAGAACCCGGCAATGCCGGCATTGAACAGACCGGTGAAACCCCACTGCACGTTGAGGCCCAGCGCCAGAATGGCGTACAGGCCACCTACGGTAAGCAGCGAGACGACATAAAGCATGTATCCGTATAATACCGGGTCCATCTAGAAACTCTTTCCCTTAAATAGACCTGTGGGGCGCCATACCAGAATGGCGATCATGATCGCGAACGCGATGCCCTGCTTGTAGCCGGGATCAAGCAGCGGCCCGTCGCCGATCCAGTGATAGGAGGACAGCTCCTCCGCCACGCCGATGACCACGCCGCCCGCCATGGCGCCGTATGGCTTGCCGACACCGCCGAGAATCGCGGCTGCGAACATCGGCAGAAGAATTTTGAAGCCCATCATGGTGTCGACCTGGGTGTCCACGGCCAGAAACACACCGGCCGCGCAGGCCAGGCCGGCGCCCATCACCCAGGTCGCCATCACCACTTTTTCAGTGTTGATGCCGGTCAGGCGGGCAAGCTCCGGTGAGTCCGACGTGGCCCGCATCGCCTTGCCGATCTTGGTGTAGGTGAGCACATAGTGGACGACATACATCAACAACAGCGCACCGCCGACAATGAACACGTGCTTGAGCGGGAAGCTGAAGAAGTCAAACAGCTGCATGCGCGGCTGGATGCCGGGCAATATGGTTTTCAGCTGCACACCCCAGGAGAACTGGGTCACCGAGCGGATCATCAGCATCAGCCCGAACGACGCGATCACCAGAATGATCACCGGCGACGCGCGCAACGGCTTGTAGAACGCCCTGTCGATCAGCAGCACCACCATGATGGTCAGCATCATGGAGATCGGCGTCAGCACCAGCAGGATCGCCAGCATGGACTTGAAGCCGGTCAACTGCACCAGTGTCCAGGCGATGTAGACGCCCAGTGTCATGGTCTCGCCATGGGCGAAGTTGGCGAAGCGCAGGATGCCGAAGGTCATGGTGATGCCGATGGCGCCAAGCGCATAGATCGAACCAAGCACCAGGCCGGGGATCAGGTAGAAATTGATGAATTCAGCCATCTCTCAGGTCTTCCTGCTCTTGCGTGGCTGTTTTTTTGCCGCAGGCTTTCGCGACTTCGCGGGCGGCTGTTCAGACTGTTTGCCGCCGCCCAGGAACATTTCGGCCACTTCCCGGTCATCAAGCAGATCCTGACCGGTTCCTTCGAACCGGTTCTTGCCGTCCACCAGAACATATCCCCGGTCGGCAATGCCCAGCGCCTGCTTGGCGTTTTGCTCCACCATCAGTATCGGGGTGCCGGCGCTGTTGATCTTCTTGACGGTTTCAAAGATCTCGCCCCGGAACTTCGGCGACAGGCCGGCGGTGGGCTCGTCCAGCAGCAGGATTTTCGGCTCCAGCATCAAAGCTTTGCCCATGGCCACCATCTGCCGCTGGCCGCCGGACAGCGTACCTGCCGGCTGCAGGCGCTTTTCCCTGAGCGGCGGGAACATCTCGTAGATTTCATTGAGCCGCGGTCTGAAGTCATCGGTGCGCACGTACGCACCCATCTCCAGGTTTTCCTCAACCGTCAGACTTGGAAAAATGTTGCCGGTCTGCGGCACATAGCACACGCCATGGCGCACCACCTGTTCCGGCGGCGTGTTGGTAATCGCCTGGCCGTCCAGAAGCACCGCACCGTCCGTCAGCTTGAGCAGGCCGAACACGGCTTTCATGGCCGTGGATTTGCCGGCGCCGTTGGGGCCGATGATGACCACGATCTCTCCAGTATCGACGTGCATTGAGACACCGTGCAGGATTTGCGTGTCACCATATCCGCCCACGACTTTGTCAAGCTCAAGCACGCGCATCAGGCAGCTTCCTCGCCGCCGCCAAGGTAGGCGTCGAGCACTTCCGGGTTGGATCGCACCTCCTTCATCGTGCTGGCGGAAGGCACAGTGCTGATGCAGGGCAAGAT
>JBCCVY010000218.1:0-6498 GCA_039194725.1 Pseudomonadota bacterium | reverse complement strand
CTTCGTTGTAGGGGCTGATCAGGGTGAGATCGCGATAGCCCTGATCGTGGGCTTCCTCGAAACTTTCCTCAAACAGGTAGAATTCCAACTCCGATGCCATCATCGCCGACAGGCCCATGGCATCCAGGCGCGCGATCTGCCGTTTCAGGATGGCACGCGGCGAGACCGGAACCTCCTCATGGCCGTGATGGTCGAGCACGTCGCACAGCACCATGGCAACGCCTTCTTGCCAGGGCAGGCGACGCAGCGTCGAAAGGTCCGGCTTCATCATGTAGTCGCCATAGCCCTTTTCCCAGCTGGCGGACTTGTATCCGGGCACCGGTTCCATCTCCATGTCGACGGTCATGAGATAGTTGCAGCTGTGGGTTTCGTTTACGGCAGAGTCAAGAAAGTGCCGGGCGTGAAAGCGCTTGCCCATCAGCCTGCCCTGCATGTCGACCTGGGCCATGATGACCGTGTCGATCTCACCTGCCCCGACGGCTTTCGTCAGCTCGGCAATTGTAAGTAGTCCCGGCATTCATTCCTCCGCGCGAACATCATAAACAGCCACATACCGGCCCCTTTGAATGTGGGGCCGGCATGCAGTCAGGGTGCGACAATCAGCTGTAACGGTATGGCCGTCCAGCCTTGGTCATGTCGGCATTGTACTTCTTGAAGATATCGACGACCTTCTTCTTGGTCTCCGACTCAGCGGCGATCTCGTCCCAGAACTTGACCGCGGCATCCTCGACCTGCTGCCACTCGGCATCGGGAATCGAGGTCAGCTTCATCTTGGTGCCGTTGACGCGCAGCGACGCCTCGCCACCCCAGTACCACCACTGACGGTAGTAGTGGCTGTGATCCATGGTCAGCTTGAGCAGTTCCTTCAGATGATCGGGCAGCTCATTGTAGCGGTCCATGTTGGCGAAGAACGATCCTGCCCAGGCACCGGAGATGTTGTTGGTGAGGAAATAGTCGGTCACGTCGGCCCAGCCCACGGTGTAGTCCTCGGTGATGCCGGACCAGGCAATGCCGTCGAGCTCGCCGGTCTGAACGGCAACCTCGATATCCTCCCAGGGAAGCGTGACCGGAATGACGCCAAACTGGGCCAGGAAGCGACCGGCGGTCGGGAAAGTGAAGACCTTCTTGCCCTTCAGATCTTCCAGCGAGGTGATCGGCTCCTTGGTGGCGAAGTGGCACGGGTCCCAGGCACCGGCTGACAGATGCTTTACGCCCACCTTGGAGTATTCTGAATCCCAGATCTCGTTCAGGCCGTACTGGTTGAACAGCACCGGCACATCCAGCGAGTAGCGGCTGGCGAACGGGAAGTAGCCGCCAAACACGGTCACTTCGGTCGGTGACGCCATCGAGTCGTCATCGGACTGCACCGCGTCTATGGTGCCCTTCTGCATGGCGCGGAACAGCTCGCCTGTCGGCACCAGCTGGTCGGCGAAGAACAGCTCGATTTCCATCTCATCGCGCGCAACCTTGTTGAAGCTGTCAATGGCCGGCTTGATGACATGCTCGGCCAGCGCCGGTCCGGCGTAGGTCTGCATGCGCCACTTGATCTTCGACTGGGCGTGCACGGCAGGTGCGGCAAGCGTTGCGGCACCGGCAACGCCGGCTCCCTGAATAAATTTACGTCTTGTCGTCATATCACAAACCTCCACTTTGGTTTTCAGTTACTCTTGCACTCTTCACTTCATTTCAGGGTCCAAACCCTGTTTTCGTCGGTCTACTCCACCTCACGAACAATTCCCCCAGTTCCTTCAATCCATGCATCACTTCCCATAGACATAATCCGGCAGCCACAGCGCGATTTGCGGGAACACCATGACCAGCACCAGGGCCAGGATCATCACGCCGACAAACGGAATGATCGACCGGTAGATATCGGTCAGGCCGATTTCCGGCGGCGCCATGGCGCGCATCAAAAACAGATTGTAGCCGAACGGCGGTGTCATGTAGGCGATCTGAGTGGTGATGGTGTACAGGACGCCATACCAGACAAGGTCGAAACCCAGCGCGCCGACCAGCGGCACGTAAAGCGGCGCCACGATCACCAGCATGGCGGTGTCGTCCAGGAATGTGCCCATCAGGATGAATGACAGCTGCATCAGGATCAGGATCATCCACGGTTCGAGACCGAGCTGTTCGGTGAACAGGCTGTCGATGGCCTTGACCGCGCCGAGGCCGTCGAACACGGCGCCGAAACCCAGCGCTGCCAGAATGATCCACATGAACATGCAGGAAATGCCCAAAGTCTGGCGCACCGAGACCTCGAACACCTGCTTGGTCATGCGGCGCTTGAGGACGGCGGCCACGAAGGCGGTCATGGCGCCGATGGCGGAGCTTTCGACGAGGCTGGTCCAGCCATTGACGAACGGCACCATCATGGCGGCGAAAATGCCCAGCGGCAGCAGGCCGGCGCGCAGCAGCTTCAGTTTCTCGTTCATCGGCATGTCGCGCTCTTCCGGCGGCAGCGCCGGGCCGAGTTCCGGCTGCAGGCGGCAGCGTACGGTGATGTAGACAATGAACAGGGCCGCCATCATCAGGCCCGGCACAACGCCTGCAAGCCACAACTGGCCGACCGGCTGGCGGGCGATCATGGCATACAGCACCAGCACCACCGACGGCGGCACCAGGATGCCCAGCGACGAGCCTGCCTGGACGACGCCGGTGACCATGCGCTTGTCATAGCCGCGGCGCAAAAGTTCCGGCAGGGCGATGGTCGCACCGATGGCCATGCCGGCGACGGACAGGCCGTTCATGGCCGAGATCAGCACCATCAGGCCGATGGTGCCGATGGCCAGCCCGCCGCGAAGGCCGCCCATCCAGACATGGAACATGCGGTAAAGGTCATCGGCGATCTTGGACTCCGACAGCACGTAGCCCATGAAAATAAACATCGGCAGGGTCAGCAGCGGATACCATTTCATCAGCTTCATGGCAGCGGCGAACCCGATGTCGGAGCCGCCGGTTCCCCACAGGAACAGGGCCGCCATGACGGCGACAAAACCGATGGCGCCGAACACGCGCTGCCCGGTCATCAGCATCAGCATCATGGTGGAGAACATCAATATTGCGATCAGTTCCTGGGACATTGTCAGAGTTCAACCTCGCGAATGCGCGCTATGTCCTTGAAGAACTCCGAAATCGCCTGCAGCAGCATCAGCAATATGCCGACGCACATCAGTGACTTGATGGGCCACATATAGGGCCGCCATATGGTCCGGCTGCGTTCCCAGTACTCGATGGAATAGGCGGTGCTTTCAATGGCGCCGTACAGCAGGACACCCAGATAGGTGATCAGGCACATGATGGTGATGGCGTCGAACCAGGCCTTCTTTCTGAGCGACCATTCACCGTAGAACAGGTCCATGCGCACGTTGGAGCCGAGCTGGATCGAATACGGTCCTCCGAGAATGTAGTAGGCGACCATGGCGAACTGCGCCATCTCGAGCGTCCACAGTGACGGCCAGCCGGTTGCCTTCGAGATCGATGACCACAATAGGATCGAGATCATCACGAAGATGAAATACATGATGAACCGTCCAAGGCGCCGGTTCACCTCGTCGACAATGCGGACATATGACCTGACGAATCCCGGCATCACGCCTCCTCTCCGGGGATTGCGACACCCAGTTCGCGCAAGCCCGAGATGATCCAGCCTGACAATGTGGCGGCCATGGCATCCTGTTCGCGCGGCGTTTTGATCAGGTCGTTTCTTATCTCGATCATGACATTGTAAAGCCCGGCAGGAACCGCGTTTTCGCGCAGGGTGTGGGTGACGCCGTGTTCAGGACCGTAGGGCTCATTGCGGCGCACGTCCAGCGAGGTGTGCCAGTGGGTGTTCATCAGCATGGCGTCGGCCAGGCGGGCGTCGGTGTCATGCAGAATGCCCAGTTCCACGTCACGGGCAACGCCATCATAGACGGGTGTGAAGCTGTGAATGGTGACGATGATGGCCGGGCCGTCGGCTGCGGCAATGACGCTGGCAAGGCTGGCCCGGAACGGTTCATAAACCAGTGCAATCCGGGCTTCGCGTTGCGCAGGCGCCAGATTGCGGTTGCCGGGAATGTCAAATATCTCACTTCGTTCCGGCACCGCGCCGGCGGCAGCGGGCGGGCGGTTGCAGTCGTACACCAGGCGCGAGATCTGGCTGGCGACCAGTACCGCGTCCAGCCTTTCGCTGATACCCTCAGCCACCTTCATGGCGCCGGGGTCCCAGGCGATATGACTTTTCAGGGTCTCGGCATCCAGGCCCAGAGAGTTCAGTTCCGCAGGCACGAAACAGGATGCGTGTTCGCACACCACGATCACCGGAGAGGTGCCATCGCGATTGACCACAAGCGGTTGCGGTGCTGTAAATGCACCTTTTTGAGCCTGCACTGCCGTTTGTGTCACGATCCAACCTCTCCCAAACTGAAAAAATTTTTACACACCATGCAGCTTTGTCAACAGAATTTCTGAAAATGTTTCTTCTAATGATGTCGGCTTGTGTTTAGGTTTTCAAAACCGGAGGTCGGAATTTGGCTCGAAAATCAGCAAGCGTTACAGATCTGCTGACAGAAAAATTTGACAGCTTCACCCGTGCGGAACGGCAGCTGGCCGGTTCGCTGCAGGAAAACTATCCGGTGTCCGGGCTGGGCAGCATCACCAGCGTCGCCGGCAAGGCCGGGGTTTCCGCCCCGACGGTTGCCCGGCTGGTCCAGAAGCTCGGGTTTGCCGGCTTCGCCGAGTTTCAGGCCAGCCTGCGCGACGAATTGGAAGCGCGCATCTCCAACCCGATCGCCAAGCATGACAGCTGGGCCGGCAAGGCGCCGACGGAACATATTCTCAACCGGTTCACCGATGCCGTGCTGGACAATATCCGCCAGTCGCTGGCCCCCATCGACCACCAGGCGTTTGACCGGACCTGCGATCTGCTGGCCGACACCGAGCGGCACCTGTTCATCGCCGGCGGCCGCATCACCCGCATGATGGCGGACTACTTTTTCCTGCACATGCAGGTCATCCGCCCCGGTGTCACCAATATCCAGTCGATCTCAAACGCCTGGCCGCACTATCTGTTGAACATGAAGCAGGGCGACGTGCTGGCGCTGTTCGACATTCGCCGCTACGAGAACTCGACACTGCGCCTGGCAGAAATGGCAAAAGAGCGTGGCGCGCATCTCATCCTATTCACCGATCAGTGGCGTTCGCCGGTCGACAAGATCGCCGACCACAGCTTTGGCGTGCATGTGGAGGTGCCGTCGGCCTGGGACTCGTCGGCCGCCACCCTGCTGCTGATCGAGACCATGATCGCGTCCATTGAAACCCGCACCTGGAGTGACACCAGAGACCGCATGCAGACCCTGGAGGAGATGTTTGACCGCACCCGCTTCTTCCGGAAATTCAAATAGGTCACGTAGATATGATCCCACGATGCGGAAGCTATTTGACTTTTCGGACGGAAGCAGGCACACATTGCCGCACTTTCGTACCACCCTGCGGGAGAGCCTGGGCTGAAACGCCCGGCGCCGAAGGAGCAACCGCCCCGGAAACTCTCAGGCAAAAGGACCGCAGGGACGGCACATCTCTGGAGAGCAGTGGCGCAAATGCCACTCACCGAAGGGCGTAAGCTGGTCGAGACAGCCAGTGAAATCTCTCAGGTAGCGGACAGAGGGGGCGCATGTGAGCGGCAACTACGGTCGTGACGCATGTGCAACCCTTGAGTGCGAGCCCGGAGATGGAAATTGTCTGAGAGTGAAACCCACGAAGACCTGAGAACCACACCGCTGTGCACAGCGCACGAAGCGCTCGGAGCGCGCATGGTGCCGTTTGCCGGCTACCTGATGCCGGTGCAGTACCCGGCCGGCATCCTGGCTGAACACACCCACACCCGCGACAAGGCCGGGCTGTTCGATGTCTCGCACATGGGACAGGCGTGGCTGAAAGGCCCGAATCACGAAACCACAGCTGCCGCGCTGGAAAAGCTGGTGCCTGCTGACATCAGATCGCTGGAGCCGGGCCGGCAGCGCTATACGCAGTTGCTGAACGATGACGGCGGCATCATCGACGACCTGATGGTGTCGCGCTCCGCCTATCCCGGCACCGAAGGCCGGCTGTACCTGGTGGTCAACGCATCCCGCAAGGCGATTGATTTTGCCCACCTGAAATCCCGCCTGCCTGACAGCATAATAGTTGAAGAGCTGCCGCAATGGGCGCTGCTGGCCCTGCAGGGCCCACGGGCGGAATCAGCCCTGGAAACGGTTGTTCCCGACGTTGCCGCGCTGGAGTTCATGCAGGGGGCGCCGTTCGAGTTTGACGGCGCTGACATTTATGCCACCCGGTCCGGCTACACCGGCGAAGACGGCTATGAAATCACCGTCCGCAACGAGAACGTACAGGCGTTGTGGCAGGCCCTGCTGGCCCACCCGGACGTCATGCCGATCGGCCTGGGCGCCCGCGACTCCCTGCGCCTGGAGGCCGGCCTGTCGCTGTACGGCCACGAGCTCGACGAAACGGTTTCACCAG
>JBCCVY010000217.1:0-6536 GCA_039194725.1 Pseudomonadota bacterium | reverse complement strand
GAACCACTACCGGTACGCGATCCGCACCTTCTGGATCGGGCTGCTGTACTCCTTGATCAGCGGCTTGCTGATGATCGTCGGCATCGGCTTCCTGCTAATCGTGGCCGTTGCCATCTGGGCGATCGTGCGCTGCGTCAAGGGCCTGCAGGCAGCATCAGCGGGAACACCCATCGCCAATGTGGAAACCTGGCTGCTGTAGCGCCTGGCCGGCGGGCGCCCGCCGGCTCCCGGATTTGGTCCACCGTTGATTCAGATCAAGGTGATGTTTGGCACCGGTGCTAGCAAGTGATGGCGGGGTGACTATCAGCACGATGTGATGCGCGGTCTTCCCGACGTGACCTGGAATTACCAGCACAATGGGAGACCCCGGTGGACCTGAGCTGGCTCACACAACACTTCGGCGACGCCGGCAGTGCCACGATTGGTGGCGGTGCCATTGGCCTGCTGTTCGGCATCGCGGCCCAGCGCAGCCGGTTTTGCCTGAGATCCGCAACGACTGAGTTCTGGCGCGGCTCACTGGGACCCAGAACCGCGATCTGGCTGCTGGCGTTCGGCGCCGCCCTGCTGGGTGTGCAGCTATTGTTTACCGCGGAGATTCTCGATGCCTCATCGGTGCGCCAGCTGTCGACGACCGGCTCATTGTCCGGGGCGACAATCGGCGGCCTGATGTTCGGGTCCGGGATGATCCTGGCCCGCGGCTGTGCCAGTCGGCTGCTGGTGTTGTCGGCAACCGGCAATCTTAGGGCCCTGATAACAGGCCTGATACTGACCGTGGTGGCGCAGGCCTCGTTGCGGGGGGTGCTGTCGCCTGTCCGGCTCGAGCTCGCCTCGTTATGGCTGGTCGGGCCGGGGGCCAGAAACCTGATGGACCAGGTTCCGCAAAACAGCGGCCTGGCGGCCAGCCTGGTGATATTGGCGCTGGCGGCAGGACTTGCCATGCATCACAGGTTTTCGTTACCGCTGATTGCGACCAGTCTGACTGTCGGCGTTGCCGTGACCGCAGGTTGGTGGTTCACCGCCACGCTGGCGGCCCAGTCCTTCGACATCGTTCCGGTTCAAAGTGTCAGCTTCACCGGGCCCTCAACCGACACCCTGATGGCCATAGTCAATCAACCGAACCTGTCGCTGGGCTTCGGACTGGGCCTGGTACCTGGGGTGTTTGCCGGGTCATTGCTGGCGTCTGTCATGACCGGCAACTTTCGCATTCAGACATTCAATGACCAGGCGCCACTGCCGCGCTACATAGCCGGTGCCTGCCTGATGGGTTTTGGCAGCATGCTGGCCGGCGGCTGCGCCGTGGGCGCCGGAATGACCGGCGGAGCCGTTCTGGCATTGACCGCCTGGATCGCACTTGCCTGCATGTGGCTCGGCGCCGGCATGACCGATCTGCTTGTCGATCGCGAACCAGGCCGGCTTGTCGCCAACCGCTAGCAGCTATTCCAGTTCGACACCGAGGGCTTCCATGACCATGGACTGAAAGTGGTGAACGGCGTGCTCACTCAATTCCGTCTTACCGTGATCAACGATGAACCGGCCCTGATTGTAGCCTTTCGAACCGAGGCCGCGCTGCACACTTTCGCACAGTCCGATATCTTCCGGCTGCAGGACGTTCTTCTGGTAGTCAGCCGCCTCCTTCAGTTGCGGTGTCAACACACCGCCTAACGTAAACCAGTCCTGGTACTCGATGGTCCTGGCCGGGTCCTTGGGGTTCATCTGCAGCACCGACAGGTTGGCTTCGCCCGGATAAATCCAGATGGTGAAGTTGGGCCAGACGAAGAAGCCGGCATAGCCGAAATCCACCTCACCCGGTTCGAAGGAATAGGCCTTGCTGGTGGTGGTGCGCGGTGCCGCGGCGCACTGGGACGAATAGCACTTATGCGTGATCGTGCGATAGGAATTCATGTCGACGAGGTCGACAAAATCCTTGTGCGCCGGCGCGCAGTGGTAGCATTCGAGGAAATTGTCGACCAGGACCTTCCAGTTCGATGCAACATCAAAGGTGTCGCGCTGGGCAAAGGCCAGTTCGTCAACCGACGGCATGTATTGCCGGATCTCGTCTTCCAGGCCCCTGAACTGCTCGGCAAAGGCGGTCGCATCCGGATCAAGGTTGACCATGATCATGCCGCAGAACACCTCCAGCCGGACCTGCTTCAACGCAAAGTCGCACTTGTTGAAGCCGGCGACATTTTCCGAGTTGCGCGCCGCGACAAGGTTGCCTTCGAAGTCGAACGCCCAGGCGTGGTACGGACAGGTGATGACATTCTTCTGGCCGGCGCCCTGCACCAGCTCATGGCCACGATGGGCGCAAACATTGTAGAACGCGCGCAGTTCGCCGTCGCGGCCACGGGCCACGAATATGCTCTGCTCGTGGATGGCGGTGGTGAAATAGCTCCCCGGGCCGGCGACCTGGGACACGTGCCCGGCATAGTGCCACGTGCGGTAAAAAATCGCCTGCTTTTCAAGCTCATAGGTTTCCGCACTGGTGTAAAACCGCGCCGGCATGGTGAACGAAGACGCCGGATCTGCCCGAAACGGCGCGTCACCAGGGCGTTTTTCAAGTATCGACGATTCCACGTTCACTCTCCCTGCACGTGAGTTGACAATTCAATCTACAAAAGCTGCACTAGTTCAAAACCATCTGCAAAACATCATTTCTTTGGCTTTTGGAAAAGAACGACTAATGCAATACGTACGAAAGAAGCTCCCACATCTTGACCCTCTGATCGCTTTCGAGGCGGCGGCGCGACTGTCCAGCTTTGCGCTGGCGGCCCGGGAACTGAATGTTACCGCACCTGCGGTCAGCCAGCAGATCAAGAGCCTGGAAACCAGCCTGGGCGTCTTGCTGTTCCAGCGTGGTCACCGCAGCGTGCAACTGACGGACCGCGGCAGGCTGTTTCAAAACAGCGTTTCCATTGCGCTGACCCATCTGGCCAATGCCGCAGACGAAGTCCGCATTGACGACGATTGCCAACAACTGGACATTGTCACCGACACTTCCATTGCCAGCATGTGGCTGGTGCCGGCGCTCAACCGGTTTGAGGCGCGCAACCCGCAGTGCAGCATCCGCCTGACCACCACGGATGTGCAGGCGGACCTGCTCGGCACCGATTTCCAGATCGCCATCGTGCACGGCCAGGGCAACTGGACCGGCTACGACAGCGCCCTGCTTTTCGAAGAGCAGGTGTTCCCCGTGTGTGCGCCCGGCTACCTCGACCGGTTTGCGGACGGACTCAAGCTTGCAGGGCTTCCGTTCGCCGACCTTCTCGACCTTGAGTATGAGCAATGGCACTGGATGAACTGGGCCATCTGGCTAACCGAAACCGGCCTTCCGCTGCCCGATGCGCGCCGTAAGATGAAGCTGAACAACTATCCGCTTGTCATAGACGCTGCGTGCAATGGCAGCGGGCTGGCCCTTGGCTGGAAACACCTGGTCGATGACCACCTGGCAACGGGAACACTGGTGCGCCCATTTGCCGAAACCGTGAAGACACACAACGGCTATTACATGATATGGCCGTTCAACACTGAAATGAGCCCGATTGCAGCTGCCTTTCACGACTGGACCATGGCGGAGTTCGGTATCGGTCACAACGCCCTGCGACCGCACTCCTAACCCTGGACCTTTCCGATCCAGGACCCTCAATATCCACGGTCAGGGTCAACAACGTTGAACAGCGGCCTGCCGTGCAGCCACCGGTCAAGATTGTCCGAAAACAGGTTGATGGTTGCCAACTCCCAGTCATGAAAAACGCTGGAGCAGTGCGGTGTCACAAGTACGTTCTCGAAAGTCCACAAGGGATTGTCCGGCGGCAGCGGCTCTGTTTCAAAAACGTCAAGGGCAGCGCCCGCCAGTTGACCTGATCGCAACGCCTGGACAAGCGCAGCTTCAACGACCACGCCGCCCCTGGAAACATCTGCCAGGAACGCACCTGGTTTCATCGCGGCAAAGCTGGCCTCATCAACCAGCCCGCGGGTCGACGACAGCAAAGGTGCACAAACAGCAATGTAGTCGGCGCTGCCCCACAATCGCGGCAGGTCGGACGGCGGGTGAACCTCGTCAACCGCTTCAGTCGGACCGGGGTTGGCGCGTATGCCTGTCACCGTCATCCCAAACGCCTTGGCCAACTTGGCCAGGGCCTGACCGGTTTTGCCAAGGCCGAGGATCAGCAGATGTTTGTCACGCACCGGAGTCATGACCCGTGCCGGCCAGTTGCGGGCCTTTCGATCGGCGTCCAGGCCGCGAAAATCATGTGTGAAATGCAGCATGGCCGACATGACGAACTCAGCCATCATGTCCGCCGCCACCCCGGCCGAGTTGGTGACCGTGACACGGGTCGGATCCCATTTCCCAAGATGGTCAACGCCGGACCCGCCAACCGCGATCCATTTCGGTCCGTATGGCCCCAAGACGGCATCCCGTGGAAAGCTCGGGGTGCCGGCAAACCGGATGGTAAACACCACGTCTGGCCGAACCGCCTCCAGCATGTCGGGCAGCCCCTGATAGCTGTCGCACAGGACAACTTCCATTCCGGGATGCCGTTTCGCCACGACATCTGCCAGCGGCCCCGGATCGGCGGCATGAATGATGACGCGGTTGCTGCCTGCTTGTTCCGACATCAGTTCACCACGTCTGCAGGTGCATGCACGTGCGCCGCCAGACTTGCGAACAATGAGCCATCATCGAGCAGACCCTGGCCTGCGGACCAGACCGCCGACGCCCGTTCCGGTGATATGGCCGCAGCCGTCATCATATCGAATTTTTGCCTGAGCCGGTCGGGCGGCATCGGTGCTTCCGGGCCACCGGTGGCATGCACATCGCCTGACCGCAGCACCTGTCCGTCGCTCAACTCAATCGTGACATCCGACCAACGCGCGGCCGGGAACCGGCCGCTGTGCCGAACGTCTTCAGCAACCTTGATCATCGGCAGCAGGTCAGCCAGAGCCGGGTCTGACAGGCCGGTGCCCGACACATGCTGCGGTCCGATGTGACCATGATGCAGCATTACGGCAATGGCAAACGCCAGGGAATACTGGGCCTGCGAAGTGGTTTGCGGCATCCCTGCGAACAATTGCGCGGCTTCGTTGAAGGTATTGACATGAACAGAACTTACATCTCCGGCTGAAAACCGGTAGTCCTGCATCAGTTGACGGGTCGCATCGATGGCCGCATGAGCCCAACGGCAGACCGGATAGGGCTTCACGTAATTGCGCTCAATGGTCCAGTCTGTGTCCAGATCCTGCCAGATATGCGCAACTTCAGGCGCCTCCATGGTTATCGCTGGCGCGCCCTCGAACCCGCGCGCCGCCAGCACCGCGGCGTTGACACCGGTCATCGCGCCGATACCGGAACCGTCATGCAGCATGGTGGGATTGGCGATCTCCCGCATCATCTGGCTGCGCGGCCCGTGATACTCCGCAATGCCGAGCGCATGGCGCAATATCTCCGCTGACGTGTTCTGCAAGCGGCAGCCGACGGCTGCAACACCCAACGCA
The DNA here is from genome assembly GCA_039194725.1 of Pseudomonadota bacterium. GTDB lineage: Bacteria > Pseudomonadota > Alphaproteobacteria > Rhizobiales > Aestuariivirgaceae > Anderseniella. The sequence goes on along the minus strand of JBCCVY010000217.1, from coordinate 1,043 downwards.
TTCCAGGCGCCAGATGTGTGATAGTCGGACACCGTGGCGTGCAGCGAAATGCCGGCACGGGCTGCCACCTTGTAGGCCATCACAAGGATGGCCAGCGCCTCGCGGCCCGACAGTTCCGGTTTCTGGCTGGCGAAAGCAAACAGTGCTGGTACGACTGCACAGCCGATATGCCCCTTGGTGGGGTTGTAGCCATCGTGGCCGTCAAGGTTGTCGATCTGTGTGGCAGCAGCATAGGCCGCCCCGGCCAGGCTGGCGTGCCGGCCATCGAACATGATCGGTGCGCTGAAACGGTCTGAACCGGCGGCCTGAAAGTCCACCGCGAAATTGCGTGCGATGTGGCTGACCGGCAGATTGGCGGCACCTGCCGCAACACCGATGGTGTCCAGCAACAGCGTCGCTGCCATGCGCAGGGCAGTTTCGGGCACATGAGTCAGATCGCCGAGCACAAAATCGGCAATGCGGGTCATGGCGAGTGGGGAGTTATCCAGCATAGCTGTCCATCCTGCACGAGAAGTTCAAGGATTCAGGCAGCCGCCACGCCGGTCACGGCGAGGGAACCGATGGCTCCACCAAATTTCAACGTCTGCCTTCCAGATAGACATTTCAGCATTTCCAACACTCCACTTGTTGCGCCGCACCCGACAACGGCTTGCTTGCATCACCAGACATAACGGGTTTTGGAGAATCGATCACGGCTCGCCCTGCCCAATCTCCTCGCGCCGGTGCGCGATGTAAGTATCGAGATGCTCACGGATGGCCGGGTCCATTGCGGGCTGCTCATATTCTGCCAGCGCCTGCTTCCAGATGACGGTGGCGCGCTGCTCTGCAGTCAGGCCGCCTGCCGATTGCCAGTTCTCGTAGTTCTGCCAGTTGGACACCAGTGGTTGATAGAACGCCGTTTCATAGCGCTCCATCGTGTGCTGCGTCCCGAAAAAATGACCGCCTGTTTGAACCGACTTGATGGCATCGAATCCCAACTCCGCGTCATCAATCCTGATCGGCTCAAGAAACTCGATCATGTGCTGCAGCATCTCGACATCAAG
>JBCCVY010000216.1:0-6543 GCA_039194725.1 Pseudomonadota bacterium | reverse complement strand
TTCGTTTCACATTGTTTCCCGTTGCGCGATGCCCCGATGAGCAAGATCGGAGGCATGCAGCGTGTCGGCATCGACCTGCTGCAGCAACTCGAAGCCCATCCGGAAGTGGAAGTCGAAACCGTTATACTGCGATCGGAACGCCAGAACGAAATTTTTGGATTTCCACCGTTCCTGGCTCGCGCCTTCACGACCGCCCGGTCGATGATGAAACGGGGTGAAGTTGACGCGGTCCTGTTCTCCGCAATGCCATCGGCGATGCTGACTTTGCTGCTGGCCGGCACATCGAAGCAAACCCGAGTGCCGCTTGCCGCCATTTCGCACGGTCACGACGTCATTGCGGCAACGGGTGTTTATCAATGGCTGGTCGCCCGGGTGCTGGCACGAACCGACGCCATGCTGCCGGTCAGCCGTGCAACCGGACAGCAATGCGTCGAGCGCGGGCTGCCGCAGGACCGGCTGTTCGTGACACCAAACGGCATTGATCCGGACAGGTTCGGGGACAGTTTTCCGGGCCTGTTCAGCAACCGTCAGGACCGCCGCAGGGTACTGGCCGATGGGTTTCCCGACCTTGCGGGAAAGATCGGCCCGGACGACCTGCTGCTTTGTTCGGTCGGACGCCAGGTCAAGCGAAAGGGTCACGAATGGTTCATTCGCCATGTCATGCCGCAACTGAAATCCAATGTTCACCTGGTGCTCGGCGGCAAGGGGCCACAGAGCGGGGCCATCGCCCAGGCGACCGCGGATACCGGACTGAATGCCCGTGTCCACCTGCTCGGCCTGGTGGCCGAAGAAAAACTGGCCGGCCTGTACAGCGGCGGTGACCTGTTCGTCATGCCCAACATTCCGGTCGACGGTGACATGGAGGGCTTCGGCGTGGTCATGCTGGAGGCCGGCTTGTGCGGCATGCCGTCGATCGCGGCGCGGATTGAGGGGATTCAGGACGTGATCACCGACGGCGTTAACGGCCACTGCACCGACGCCCTCAACGCAAACGGCTTTGCAGACATCATCAACCTGTATGCCGAAACGCCAGGTTCACTTGACAGGATGTCAGAAACCGCACGATCCCACACCATTGAAAAATTCTCGTGGCCGGCGGTGTGTGCCCAGATCGTTGCAACCTTGAAGACGGCAATCGAGCGCAAGCGGGAAACCGGCGACTAGCGCGCTTTCATCTAAATTGGATCAGCCGATCTCGCGGCCGCGCCAGCTCACTTTCTTGCCGGAGCGCCACCTGAAGAAAGCAACCCACTGCAAACCGACCAGCACCGCCACGCCGAATGGATGGATGACAGCGCCGAACCAGGACTGGCGGAAGATGGCGGTCGTCAGGAACCGCATCACCCACGGCAGAGCAGCGGCAATGACCGCCAACTGCATGGCGTCTTGTGATGCCCCAACCAGCCAGGCGACAACTGCCATGACAGGCGGCAATACGTGACCGCCGACAAGCAAGGTGGTCCACACGGGCAGACCGACGGGAGTGGCCATGCCCTCGTGAGCGTTCTTCATCAGGCCGGAAAACACCTGCGGGCCGGTTTCGTACATGCGGGTCGCGGAGATGTCGGTGATATCCATCAGATCGGTGCGATGGCCGCCGGCTCGAAAATGCCGGGGCAGCATGACCCCGTCGTGAACACTGCCACGAATGCGCTCATGACCGCCGACGTCACGATAGGCATCCATCTGCACCGCGATCAGCTGGCCGCACGCGGTGGCGAACATGGCGGAATTGGTGAATTTCACACCGGGAAACGGCAGGTAGCCCAGCAACACCGTATGGATAAGCGGGATCAGCGTATGTTCCCAGAAACTGCCGGTGATCTGACGCGGGAAGCCCGACAGAAGCTTGAGTTGCGGCCGGCGGACAAATTCCGATGCGATACGGCTGAGTGCGTCCGGTTCCAGTATCACGTCTGCGTCCAGAAAAACGGCGTACGGATTGCGGGCTTCGGTGGACAGGAAATGGCAGGCATTGTTCTTGCCCAGCCAGCCTTCCGGCAAAGCCCGGGTTGTGACCAGTTTGAGACGGGGGTCAGATCTGGCCATGTCCGAGACGATCTGTGCCGTACCGTCGGTGGAACTGTCATCGGCGACAATGACCTCAAAATCCACGCCGGTGCAGGCCAGAACCGATTGCAGCACCGGCGTGATGCGAGCTTCTTCATTGCGCGCCGGAATCAAGACAGACAGCTTCGGCAATCCATCCTCGGCCTGTTTCTTGATCGGGCGATACAGCAACAGATTGATGCTGCCGAGGACCGCCGGGATCAAGGCCAGCACAAAGACAACCTGCACAATGAGTTCCAGCATGAAATGTCAATCTTTCCTGATGTCGGTGTGGGCGGCGGAAAACTTCTCGCCGCGCACCAGTGCCTTCAGATAACGCCAGCGATCATAGATCGGGTTCACGCCGTGCTTGCCGTCAATGAACGTAACGAACGGTCCCGGATCGCGTGCCATGACAGCGCCGGCCAGTTCGTCCTGCGCCGCGCCAAGGGCGGTCTCGAGCCGGACCTTCCAGGCATCGGGTTCCAATGTCTGGGTACTTGTATCAATCTGTTCGCCGAAATTGACCAGTATCTCCGGACGCGGTTCATCCCAGAACACAAATTCCATGGCCAGCGGCTGCACGATGGCGCCGCAGTCGGCCGCCAGCCGGGCCAGGCCTGGTTTGAATTCGACCGGCCGCGAGCGCACGTCGGCAAACTCGCCCTGCGGCGTGATTAGCAACACCTTGCCGGGCGTCGCCAGCATGCCGCGGGACACCTGCAGGAACCGGGCGGCACCGCGAGCTGAATCTTTTTCGACACCGAAGATGCCGATTTTCTTCATGAATTTGTATTTTTCGAGCGCGTCCGCATCCATCGGTCCGAAGGCCAGATGGTCAGGCAGGAAACTCTCCGCCAGCAGGATCAGCACCAGCGGGTCGTACCAGCCGGGATGGTTGGAAAAGTAAATCACCGAACGGTCGGTGGCGACTGTTTGCGGTGTTTCGTTGAGAATTCGGAAGCCGTTGAACTTCTTGCCCAGCATGCGCCGGACATACAAGTTGAACATTCGCGTGACACGCGGCGAGTGCCGCCCGATCACCTCGTCCGCTGCCTTCTGGTTCCGGCTGTTCATACCTGCTTTATAGGATCACGGCGCTGCAATGTCATCCGCCGACGCCTCGGCACAGGCCGCTTTTGGCACGGCGGATGGTCGCAGCAGACCGGATCAGACGGCAATGTCCTGGGCGAGCAGGTCGCTGGATATACGCGCCGATTCAAAGATCACCGGCAAGCCCGACCCGGGATGGGTGCCACCACCGACCAGATAAACCCGCTCGAGATCTTCATAGCGGTTGTGCGGCCTGAAACACAGCATCTGCGTCAGGTTGTGGCTGAGATTGAACGTGGCGCCCTTGTATATCTGCATGTCGGCTTCCCAGTCGTCCGGTGTCACCACCTTTTCATACCGGATACGGTCCCGGATGTCCGGATAACCGGCCAGCTCCAACCGGTCCAAGGTCTTTTCCCGGAACCCGGCCGCCTCTTTTTTCCAGTCGATGTTTTCGGTGCGATGCGGCACCGGGACCAGTACATAGACTGTCGAATGCCCCTTGGGCGCCAAGGTGTCGTCGGTGATGGAGGCGTTCTGGACATAGAAGGACGGATCCTTGGGGATCACTTTTTTCACCTGGATCTCGTCAATGTTGCCTTCAAAGTCCTCGGCCAGAACAATGGTGTGATGCGGCACGTGTTCGATGGTGCCTTCAATGCCCAGATAAAGCATGAAGGTCGAACAGGAGAACTCCTGTTTCTCGATCTTGGAGTCGTTCCACTTCTTGCGCATCTCGTTGGGCACCAGCTTCGGCATGACGTGGGCGAAGTCCGCGTTGACCACCAGGCCGTCCAGCTCGATAGTCTCCTTGTTGGTGGTGACGGAAACCGCCGTCTTACCGTCAAACCCGATACCGGTCACTTCCTCTTCCAGGCGCAGATCCACGCCCATTTCCACCGCAATTTCCGCCATCCGCTGCATCACCGCGTTGCAGCCGCCAACCGGATGCCAGATGCCGTATTCATGCTCCAGGAAAGCCAGAATGGTGAACAGGGACGGACATTTGAACGGTGACATGCCGAGATATTTTGCCTGGAACGAAAACGCCCGACGGACACGCGGATCCTTGAAGTAACGTTCCAGATCCCGTTCCAGCGATATGTGCGGATTCAGCCTGGTCAGGGCCTTGAGAACATTTGGACGCATGAAATCTGTCATGCTCAGAAAAGGGTTTTCCAGAACACCGCGGAACACGTCCAGTTTCTTGCGGTTGTCGCGCATGTAACGGTCCAGGTTGGCCGCATCGGACGGTGACAGTTTTGCAATTTCGGCCTTCATGGCCTCCTCGCCGGACACCACGTCCAGGTGGCCACCGGCCTCGTGCACCACCCGGTACATCGGGTCTACCCGCTTGATCGGCACCTCGCGCCACAGATCGTATCCGCAATAGGTGAAGATCTCTGACAAGATGCGCGGGTAGAGGAAGAAGGTCGGGCCGATATCAAATGTGTATCCGTCCTCCCTAATGGCCCCGGTGCGCCCGCCCACACTTGCCTGACGTTCAATCAGGGTGACCTCATAGCCCTTGCGCCTTAAGATCATGGCCGTCGCCAGGCCACCGGGCCCTGCACCGACAATTACAATTCGAGGAGTTGAAGCTGGCATAGGAGAACTCTGTACCTGTGCTGTTAAGCGGTGAATGAATTTCCGGACAACGCCCACCCCTGAACAATCCGGCAATAGAGAACGGCTGGAGCTTATTAACGCCATGCACGCGATAATTGAACCCCCAATTCCCTACGACCAATTGCCGCTTGCAGATTACATCAAGGAAAGCAGCTACCGGCTCATTTGATGGACTCAAGTCCGGCCACTCCGGCAGGCCCGGCAACCCGCAAAATGAGTCAATCGCCACTTGTATTGGTATTATCCCCAATCTGCAGTCTTTTAACGCTGGTTCGATCAGGTTCGGGTTTTCTTTTCACGGCAAACCGTTTACCTGTCTATCGGAAATCACGGTTGCCGCATGCGCCGTTCAGACACAGCGATCCAGTAAGGGTACCGCCAGCGCCATGTCGGCCATTTCCGTCTCTCAACTCTGCAAGTCCTATGACGGCCGCCAGGCCGTGCAAGACCTGTCGTTCGAGGTTCAAAAAGGCGAGACGTTTGCGCTGCTCGGCCCCAATGGCGCGGGCAAGACCACGACCATCGAGATTCTCGAAGGCTACAGGCAGGCGGACAGCGGCAGCGTCTCGGTGCTTGGCCTGGATCCCGAAAAACAAGCCGCGGAGTTGAAGCGCAGGACCGGCCTGGTGCTGCAGACAACCGCGCTGGAGCCGGAACTGACCATCAGGGAGACCATCACAGCCTTCGCCCGGCTCTACCGGGCGCCGCGCGACATAGCCGCGGTGCTGGTTGATGTCAACCTGGCGCACCTGCAGCACAACCGGGTCGGCAACCTGTCGGGCGGCCAGAAACGGCGGCTGGAAATTGCCCTTGGCATTGTCGGCGACCCGGAACTGATATTCCTGGATGAGCCGACCACCGGCCTCGACCCGGAAGCCCGGCGCAAGATCTGGACGCTGATTCAACGCCTCAACAACAATGGCTGCACGATCGTGCTGTCGTCACACTATATGGACGAGGTGCAGGCACTGGCCAGCCGCATGGCAATCATGGTCGACGGACAAATTGCGGCCGAAGGGCGGCCTCGGGAACTGCAGCGCCAACACTGCACGCACAGCACGATCCGGTTCGACGCCGACGGCAAGCTGCCTGCCGGCTTTCCGGCCAAGCTGGCACCGATCACCACGGTGCATGACGGCCACGCCGAACTTGTGCTGGAGGATCCTGCACCCGCACTGGGCATTCTGATGTCGTGGGCGGAGGCCGAAGGACATGACCTGAGCTCGATTTCGGTCACCAGGCAAAACCTGGAAGACATCTACTTGCAGCTGGTGTCGCAGCGCCAGGCCAAGCCGCAAGGTGCCGCGCCGTGATGCTGATCCAGGAAGCAATTCACCAACTGCGGCTGTTTTCCAGGCGCCCAGCGGCCGTGTTCTTCGTGATCGCCATGCCGCTGGTGTTGCTGATCGTGCTGACACAGCTGTTCGGCAATGAGAAAATACAGGGCCTGGGGCTCAATACGGCACAGTTCTACACGCCGGCCCTGGCCGTGTTCGGGGTGGTGATGGCCTGCTTCACCTATCTTGCTGTCTCAACAGCGACCGCCCGTGACCTGGGTATCCTGAAACGGGTCCGCGGGACGCCAATGCCGCCGGCGGTCTATATCTGGGCCCGTATCATCGCGGTGTCGGTGATCGCCTTCATTTCGCTGGTGCTGGTGATTGCAACCGGAGCGCTGGTCTTCGGCGTGGAAATCATCTGGGAGCGGGCACCGGCGGCAGCTGTCGTCGCGGTTGCAGGTGCCTTGTGCTTCGCATCGCTTGGCATGATGGTCACCGCATTGTTCCGGTCGAGTGAAACGGTGCAGGCGGC
>JBCCVY010000215.1:0-6548 GCA_039194725.1 Pseudomonadota bacterium | reverse complement strand
GCTGCGGGCACGATAGCCCTGCGTCACGGTGTTGTCCCGAATAATGCTGCCGGCGCCAATCTCAAACAGGTCGGTCGTCACCGGGGCTTTCGACAGGATGACGGCGTGCCGCCCGATCCTGGCGCCAAGCATGCGCAGCCACCCGTTGTACAGGCTCGTGCCGGCAAGCAGGTGAGCAACTGAACTGTCGAACAGCAGTTTGACAAACCAGAAGCGGAAGTAACCCAGACTCCAGATTCGGGTTGCTCCGGGTTTCCAGCGCCAGAGCAGAAGCCACTTGGCGGCAACCGGTGCGAATACCGACACTGCAGTGAGGCCCGACACAACCGCCAGCACGCGCTGATAGAGCTGATAGGGATCGTTGATCACCTCATTGGCCCACTGCACGCCAGCAGCCAAGGCGGCGATGATACCGATGCTCAATGCCAGATAGGTGGCAAGCTGCAGGGCGCCACACGTGAAGTAGCTCAACCGCGAAGGGGCTGCATCTGCGACTTCATACTGGTACGCTGAACCGGAAAAGCCGGATCCTGAAACCGGCACCTGGTTTGCAGTCTGCGCAGCCAGCATCCCGGCGAGCTTTTCCACCGTTGGATTGGCATAGACATCGCGCATGCTGACACTGGCCGCCGATATTCGGTCGCGGATGGCGGAGCAAAACCGTGCCATCAGCAGGGAGTGCGCCCCCAGATCGTCGAAGAAGTGATCGTCAACCGAGACGTCCGGCAGTTTCAGGGTTTCGGTCAGCGCCGCGGCAACCAGTCGTTCGGTCTCGGTGCGCGGTGCAAGTCTTGCTCCGGGCATCTCCCAGCGCGGGCCCGCCGGAGGCGGCAGGCATTGCCTGTCGGCCTTGTTGCTTGCCGACATCGGGATGACATCGAGCCGTTCAATATAGGCCGGCACCATGTAGGGCGGCAGCTGTTCACGCAGCGAAGCAATGATCTGTTCCCGGTCGATGTCGACGGTGTCGGAGCTGGGGCTGCAATAGGCCACCAGTTCCAGTTGCCCCGGTGCGACCTCAAACGGGTTCACCACCGCCTGGGCAACGGTAGGGTTCTGCAGGATCAGGGATTCGATCTCAGTGAGTTCGATCCTGTAGCCTCTGATCTTGACCTGGGTATCGATGCGCCCGAGACACTCGATCTCGCCTTGGGCATTGATGCGGCCAAGGTCACCGGAGCGGTAGATGCGTTTCGACGGGTTGTCCGGCAGACCGGCAAAGTCGGGGATGAACTTTTCCGCTGTCAGCTGTTGCCGGTTCAGGTAGCCCCGGGCCAGCCCGATGCCGGCAATGCCGATCTCTCCGGTAGCGCCGGGTTCAACCAACCTGTTCTCGGTTTCATCAAGAATGACAACAGAATAGGTTGGCAGGGCCTTGCCGATTGTCACCGGCTTGTTCGGTTCAAGTTCGGTGAGCGTTGCCGTGACCGTGGCTTCTGTCGGCCCGTAGGCGTTCAGGATTTTGCGGTCCTTGCTGTACCAGCGTTTCACCAGATTGTGGGGACACGATTCACCTGACACCAGCAGGATGCGCAAATCCGGCAGGTCGCTTTCAATGGTCGCCAGCAGAGTCGGCACGCAACACAACACCGTAATCCGGTTGTCGCGGAGGCAGTCTGCCAGTTCATCCCCAACGAGAGTGCTGCCGGTGCCGGCTGGCACCAGCGTAGCTCCGGCCATCAGCGGCACCCAGAGCTCCTCAACCGAGAAGTCAAAGGCGATGGTCATGCCCTGATAGACCCGGTCACCCTTGCGGATGCCATAGGTATCGGCCGCCACCCGGACGAAGTTGCAGATACTGGCATGATCGATAGCCACGCCCTTGGGTGTGCCGGTGGTGCCTGATGTATAGATTATATAGCTGAGCTGATCCGGCGCGCGTTTTGACTTCGGTGACTTCAGGCGTTCGGTGCTGTGCCCGTCAATCTGCCATGCTTCATCATCGATGAACAGATTGGTGTATTGCAGACCGGAGAGCTTGTCCCTGAATTCGGCCTGGGACACAATGGCGCGCACGCCGGCATCTTCCAGAATGAACGAGATCCGGTCGTTGGGAAAGCTCCTGTCGAGGGGTACGTAGGCCGCATGCAGTTTCTGCACCGCCAGCAGCGCCACATAGGTGTCGAACGATCTGTCGAGCAACAAGGCTACACGGTCGCCGGGCCTGATGCCTTTCTGCTGCATGTGCCGGGCCGCCTGGTTTGCCCGGTTGTCCAGGTCGCGGAAGCTGTACTCGCGGCCCCCGGCGAAAACGGCTGGCGAGGCGTCTTCACCGGTCAGCGCCAGCGTGTCGCACAGGTTTTCGAACAGGTCTTCCAGCCGTTCGCCCATGGACCAGCGAATGCCGGTTGCTGCCGGTTCCAGCGCTGGTGCCGTGCCTGGGTGCTCGTCCGAACGTGCCGGTGAGCCGATGGCTGCAGGCGGCTGCCGCCTGATCGCCCGGCGCCGTGTGTTGCTGCCGTTACGTGTCCGTTTGGCCCGCCGCCGGGCCCGCGTAGGTAAGTCTTGAACGCTCATCAGATATTCTCAAGCTGTATGGATTTGTCGGTGACATTGTTCATGGCGGCAACCAGTGACGCCCCATTCACGCCCTTGGCGGGCCGGCGAACCTTTGTGCATGGGATCGGTTTGATGACCGACCGGAAGGCGCTTTCCAGAATGTCCAGCCCCTCATTGAGTTCGGCTATCTCGATGGTGAGTGGCATCAGGAACTTGATGACCTCGTCATGGGAGCCGGCCCGTTCAAAGATGGCGCCGTTCTTGAAGGCCTTGGCGGTGATCGCCGCCGCCTTTTTCGGGTGCCTGCAGCAGATGCCGCGCATCATGCCGCGGCCACGAAGCTCAACCACTTCCTGGGGGAAGAGCGCCATGATCTTGCGCAGCCGGGCGTCGAGAATTTCCGACCTTTCAGCAATGGCGTCGGCAAAGTCTGTGCTGCTCCAGTAATGATCGAGCGCCGCAGCGGCAGTTACAAACGCATGATTGTTGCCCCGGAAGGTGCCGTTGTGTTCCGCCGGCTTCCACTTGTCGTGCTCGGGCTTGAGCAGAACGACGGCCATGGGCAGCCCATATCCGGAAATCGACTTGGACAGGGTGACGATGTCAGGTTCTATTCGCGCCTCGGTAAAGCTGAAGAAGCTGCCGGTACGCCCGCATCCCGCCTGGATGTCGTCGACGATGAGCAGGATCTTGTTGCGCCTGCAGATCGCCTCCAGCCGGCGCAGCCAGTCAAAGCCGGCGGTGTTGATGCCGCCTTCTCCCTGAACCGTCTCGACAATCACCGCGGCCGGATGGTCCACGCCGCTGGCGGGATCGCCGAGCATGGCTTCCATGTAGTCGAGCGTGTCCGTCTTCGGGCCCAGATACTTGTCGTAAGGCATGGCGACAGCCCCCTGCAGCGGCAGCCCGGCCGCGCCGCGGAAGTGGCTGTTGCCGGTCAGGGCGAGCGAGCCCATGCTGACACCGTGAAATCCGTTGGTGAATGAAATCACCGTGGTTCGGCCTGTGACCTTGCGGGCAATCTTGATGGCCGCCTCGACCGCATTGGTGCCGGTCGGTCCGGTGAACTGAACCTTGTAGTCAAGCTCGAGTGGCTTCAGGATCACGTCATTGAATGACTGCAGGAACTTTTCCTTCGCGCAGGTGTGCAGGTCCAGCGAGTGCGTGATGCCGTCATTGGATATGTAGTCCAGCAATGCCTGTTTGAGCACCGGGTTGTTGTGGCCGTAATTGAGCGAGCCGGCACCGGCCAGGAAATCGAGATACCTGCGGCCATCCTTGTCCCAGACCACCGCACCCTTGGCCTGGTTGCACAACAGCGGAAAGGCCCGAGCATAGGACTGGACGGAAGATTCCTTCAGCGCAAAGATGTCTGCCTCCGGCGCGCCTGCGGCGCCGCTGTTGTTTTTCTTCATTGCAGGTCTCCTTGGTGAAATGTCGCGTTGGATCAGATGCCACTGCCGCTTCGAGACAGCGTGACGTGACCGTGTTGAACGGGATGTGTGGTTGTGGGGCGCGGCGGCGACAGGTGTGCTGTCGGTCACGACGACGTTGGTCCCTTCGGAAAACTGTGCATGCACAAACCGGTAGGCATCGAGTTTTGTCCGGAACAGGCCGCCCTTGGTGTTGCTCTCATCGCGAACCGACCAGACAAACGGCCGAACTTCGCTTAGATAGACGTGTGCCTGTCTGGCAGGCCTCTTGTTTATCCCCGCTTGCACAGGTTGATGGATAGTCATCGCCGTAGCCCCCGTTTCATTCTGATACACCCCGTTAAGGTTCAATTGATGTTCGGGTACATAGCAACAACCATGCCACCTGGAGTTGCGCCTGCAGCCCGTTAACCCATTGTGTTAAATAGAATAATTTGTGTACGACGCAATTTGTGCGCCGACGGCATGGCGCGCCCCCCGAATAGCCCGTCCCTACGGTTGCCGGTGCCGATCGACCCTGGAACACCTCCGCCGGCATTTTTCCGGGTCAGAAATCGGGGCTCATTTGCTCGTTAAGGTGTGCGGCCTAGTGCCGCTGGCCACGGCCGCGACAACGGCCAGCATCGCTGCCAGAGGGGCGATAAGGAACTCCGGGGATTCCAGCAACCACAGCGTCACACCGGTCAGGGCACACCATGCCAACGGCACCACCCATGACAGCCAGATGAAGCGTGCGCGGCTCAAGACGAGAACGGCCAGCGTTGCCACGACACCGGGGTCGGCTGAGATGCCCAGGAACTCCACACTGTCGAATGACCGGCCCAAGGCAAGAGTTGCTATCGGATAGCCGATCACCGCGAACACGTACAAAGCCGCTGCCATGCGGTCTGTGACAGTCCCGGCATAACTGATCCGCGGGCATTTCGGCACCACGGCGAACAGGCCGAACAACAGTCCCTGCAACCAGAACGCGGGGGCGACATACTCCGCGGCCCAGTTGATAGCCGCATACTGCACGTGCAAGAACTGCCAGCCTGTCCACAGCCACAATATGGAAAGCACGGCCCAAAAAAGCCGATGACGTGCCCGATGGCCTTTCAACACCAGTACGGCGGCGGCTAGTGCCAGCACTAACGTGACCAGGTGGAGCGGCCAAAGTGTCGTGTTGAGCAGTTCGAAAAGACCGGTATAAGCCTGCGGCGAAAACAGCAGCAGGTCATGGAGAGAATAGCTCGACCATTCCGCCATTCAAAGCTGTCCGACATAGTCCGCCATGCGGTTGCGCAATGCTGTGTCCGGCAATATCCCCGATGCCGCAGCCATGTTTTCCCGGACATGCTCCACCTGGCTGGTGGCCGGAATGGCGCAGGTGACCGCCGGGTGCGAGATGACAAACTTCAGCAGAAACTGTGCCCAGCTTGACGCCCCGGTTTCCGCCACCCAATCCGGCAGCGGGCTCGAACTGAGCCGTTCAATCAGGTAGCCGCGCTGAAACGGTCGGTTCACGATCACCGCTATGCCGCGTTCCCTGGCCAGCGGCAACAGCCGCTGCTCGGCCTCGCGGTCTTCCACATTATAGGTGAGCTGAACGAAGTCTATCGGTTGCGACGTCATTATTTCTTCCAGCTCCGCGTGCCGGCGGCCGTGGGATGTGGTGATGCCGACATACCGCACATTGCCGGCGGCCTTCATGGCTTGCAGCAATTCAAGGTGAGCGCGCCATGCAACCAGATTGTGCACCTGAACCAGGTCAAAATTCCGGATACCCCAGTGGCTGCGCGATGCCTCGATCTGCGGGCCACCATTACTTGCGGATGAGGTCCACACCTTGTCTGCCGAAAACAGCGCCTCCGGCATGCCCAGTTTCTTCAGACCATATCCGATCGTCGCCTGCGCCGAGCCGTACATGGGCGATGAGTCGATCATTCTGCCGCCGCTTTCGAAAAACGCGGCCATCACGTCGCTGCTGGCGTCCAGCAGTTTCTTGTTGTTGCCGACATTGAAGGTTATCCAGCTGCCCAACCCGACCAGGGGCAGCATTTCACCTGACGAGGCGATGGGCCTTGCAAGCGGTGTCGTCGCTGCTCGAGCGGGCGTCTGCAGTGCTGCGGCTCCGCTCAGCGCTGCGGCCATGGAGCCCTTCAACAAGATACGGCGATTGATCGGCATGGTCGTCTCCCGGTGTCTGTAAGACATTACCTCGTCATATAGCTACCCGCAGATGTCGGCCTAATTAAATCACGGTAAAGGTCAGCCGGAAACTTCACTCACGCTGCTCTGCTTGCTGGTTATGAAATCCCAGTCATAGGTGACACCAAGACCCGGTCCGGTCGGGATGGTGACGCAGCCGTCACTGTCGATGTCTTCAAGCTGGTCTCCATACCCGCACGCATAAATGGGAGGTTGCATCGAATTGAACATGCCTGGTCCAACCAGTCCCATCTCATAATAGTGGGTGTTGACGATTGCAGACAGACAGTGCCGGTGCATCGGCCCCGCTGTATGGATCTGCACGTCGATGCCCAGAGCCTCGGCAAAGCCTGCGATCTTCATGGTGCCGGTTATGCCGCCATCCAGTTCAGGATCGATGTGGACGATATCGGTGCCGCCGGCCAT
>JBCCVY010000214.1:0-6557 GCA_039194725.1 Pseudomonadota bacterium | reverse complement strand
GTGCGCACGCTGGGCCCGGCATCGTGCCGGTTCCAGGTGCTGGAGATCGGTGGCAGCGCCGTTGAGCACCTGTCCATTGAAGGCCGCCAGGCGATCAACTGCCTGGCCATGTTCACCGGCGCCATCACCGCCATCATGAACCCGGACGACAAGGCCCTGGCGTACGCAAAGGAACGCGCCCGAATTGACCTGGAACCGGTGTTTTCCGACCCGGACGCGACGTATTCAGCCGCGCATGATATCGACATTTCGGACCTTGAACCGATTGTCGTGGTGCCGCCGAGCCCGGCCAACACCAGAGACCTGAAGGACTATGCCGGCACCGAGGTCCAGGTCGGCTATCTGGGGTCATGTGCGTCCGGCAGGCTGGAAGACCTGCGCATCGCGGCCGAAGTGCTGCGCGGCAAGCAGGTCAAGCCGGGTTTCCAGCTGCACGTGGTTCCGACCAGCCAGGAGATCATGGAACAAGCTTCGCGCGAAGGCGTGCTGACCGACCTGATTGCCGCCGGCGCCTTCGTGACCTCGTCATCGTGCGACTACTGCTTCGGCCGCCTGGGCGTGATGAGTGACGGACAGCGTGCAGTGTCGACCGGCACGCTGAACGTTCAGGGGCGCATGGGCAGTCCGGATTCGGAAATCTACATCGTCAATGCCGCGGCGGTGGCGGCGTCTGCCATCGAAGGCAGGATCGCCGATCCCCGACCGTATCTGGAGGGCTAGCGCGATGGCACTGCAACCACTTAGAGGACGCGCTGCCTGGATATTCGACGAGATCGACTTCGACGTTGACCAGATTGTCGGCGTCAAGAACATCAAGATCAAGGACGTTGATGAACTCGCCAAGGTGGCCATGGCATCACGTGATCCGGGCTTCGCCAAATCCGTCCAGATCGGCGACCTTCTGATCGGCAACCACAACTTCGGCTACGGTCACCCGCATTACCCGCCGATGATCGCCATGCGCAAACTCGGCATCGCCGGCGTCATTGCAGAGAGTTTCTCGCCCGGCTACTGGCGCGGTGAAATCGCCATGGGCTTCCCGCAGGTCCCGTGCCCCGGCATCATAGAAAACGTCGAAAGATGGGACTCACTCGAAGTCGACTGGGACCAAAGCCTGGTACGGAATCTGACGCAGGATGTTGAACTGCCGTTCGAGCCGCTGCCGGACGCGGACCGGCTGATGCTGGAGGCAGGCGGGCTCATCGGTTACCTGCATCAACGCGACGGGTCACAGGAAAAGGCGGAACCGTAATGTCGAAGATACTGAGCAAACAGGAGTTTGCCGCTGCAGCGCGTCAGGGGAAGACCGTGTGGGTGGCAGGCTGCCACGACGCCCTGTCGGCCAAGCTTGCCGAAGACGCCGGCTTTCCCGCGGTGATGACATCCGGATTTGGGGTCTCTGCCTCTTACCTCGGCCTGCCGGACGTTGAACTTTACACCATGTCGGAAAACCTGTCGGTGATCCGCAATGTCGCCAACGCCATCAAGGTGCCGCTGATCGCGGACGGTGACACCGGCTACGGCAACGCCATCAATGTCATGCGCACGGTGCGCGAATTTGAAGGCGCCGGCGCGGCGGCGATCATCTTCGAAGACCAGGAGGCGCCGAAACGCTGCCCGGCGGTTGCGACCAGCATCGACATTCTGCCGTTGGAGGAAAATGCCGGCAAGATCGCCGCCGCGGTTGAGGCACGTGCGAACCCGGACACGCTGATCGTGGCGCGCACCGACGCCCTGACCGTGGACGAGGCGATCGAGCGGGCAAAAGCCTATGTGGCCGCAGGTGCCGACCTCATCCAGCCGATCAGCCGTTGCTTCAAGACCATCGGCGAACTGCGCCAGTTGCGCGAGGCCTGCAACAGGCCCTTGTCGCTGCAGATCCTCGGCTGGCTTGAAACGGACCTGGACAAGTCGGACATCGAAAGCGTGGCCGGACTGGCTGTCTATCCGCTGGTGAGCCTGATGAGTGCCACCGAAGCCATGCGGCAGAACTTCAAAAAACTGGCGGCAGACAAGTCGACACAGAACCTGCCGCAACCGGTGACGTCGATGGCCGACTTCAAGGCGTTTATCGGGTTTTCCGATATCGAGGAGCTGCAGAACAGGCACCTGATGCGCCGGGTGGAGTCGCCCTACAAATAGGTTGCATCAGTTCGCGGCAAACGAGTCCCGTCCCGGTGCTGCGTCCAAAAGCAGCTTGGTGTATGGATGCGCCGGTTTGGCGTAGACGCTGGCGGTCGCGCCCTGCTCGACAACCTCGCCTTGCTGCATGACCATGATCCGGTCGCAGATCTGCGCCGCCACGCGCAGGTCGTGGGTGATGAACAGCATGGCCAGGTCAAAGCGCTTGCGCACATCATCGAGCAGTTTCAGCACCTGGGCCTGAACCGAGACGTCCAGTGCAGACACCGCTTCATCGGCAATCAGCACCTTGGGCTCCATGGCAAGCGCGCGGGCGATGCAGATACGCTGGCGCTGGCCGCCGGAAAACTGGTGCGGAAACCGATCCAGCGCATGGGGTGACAATCCGACGATCTCCATAAGATCGCGGGCGCGCTCCAGCGCCTCTTCATGCGAGGTGCCGAAATTCATCGGGCCTTCGACGATCGACTGGCCAACGGTGCGGCGCGGGTTCAGCGAGCGATACGGATCCTGGAAAACCACCTGCACATTGCGCCGGTAGGAGCGCAGTTCCGACTGGGACATCTTCGCGATGTTGTGGCCGTCAATCAGCACCTCGCCGCTTGTCGGATCGATCAGGCGCACGATGCAGCGCGCCACGGTCGACTTGCCGGAGCCGGATTCACCGACCACGCCGAGGGTCTCGCCACGCCGCACTTCCAATTCGACCTGTTTGGCCGCGTGCACCACCCGGCCGCCGCCGAACCAGCCGAGCGCGCCATAGATCTTTTCAAGCGCGGTTGTCGCCAGGATCGGTTGGCCTTCGGTGATCGGCTTGCGTTTCGGCGGCGTCAGGCTCGGCACCGATCCGATCAGCATCTTGGTGTACGACTCGCGGGGTTTTGTCAGCACCTGTTTCGCGCTGCCCTGTTCAACCACCTTGCCGTTCTGCATCACAACGACCCGGTCGGCAATTTCTGCGACCACGCCAAAATCATGGGTGATGAACATGACGCCGGTACCGTGACGCTCCTGGATGTCCTTGATCAGGTCGAGAATCTGGGCCTGGGTCGTCACGTCAAGCGCCGTGGTCGGCTCGTCGGCGATCAGCAGCGCCGGTTCCAATGCCAGCGCCATGGCGATCATGATGCGCTGGCGCTGGCCGCCGGACAGTTGATGCGGATAGCTGTCGATCATCTGGTTCACGTCGGGCAGACCGACATCGTTCATCACCTCGATGATGCGCTCGCGGCGCTCAGCGGCCGACATGGAAGTGTGGATTTCCAGCATCTCCCCGATCTGGTCGCCAACCTGCATGACCGGGTTGAGCGCGGTCATCGGCTCCTGGAAGATCATCGACATCTTCACGCCGCGCAGCTCGCGCAGTTCGACCTCGGACTTTTCCAAGAGGTCCTCGCCCTGCAACAGGACTTCACCGGCAACCGGGGTCAGGTCCTTGCGCGGGATCAGCCCCATGACGGTTTGCGCGCTCACCGATTTACCCGACCCGGATTCACCGACAATGCAGACGATCTCACCCTGGCCGACAGTGAACGAGATGTCGTCGATGGCAAACTCCCGGTCGGCGCCTTCCGGCAGGGTGACCGAGAGGCCGCGAATGTCCAGAACCGGCTGCGACGACTTGCTGTCTGCCATCACATCTTCCTCGCAATGCGCGGATCAAGCGTATCCCGCAGGCCGTCACCAACCGTGTTGACCGCAAGCACAGTGAGCGCCAGGGCAATGCCGGGGAAGAAGATGATCCACGGCGACAGCTGGAAGTAGGTGCGGCCTTCCGACATGATGTTGCCCCAGCTGGGAATTTCCGGCGGGATGCCTGCACCCAGAAAACCCAGTATGGATTCCGTCAGCATGGCGGACCCGCAAATGTAGGTCGCCTGCACGATCAGCGGCGCAATGGTGTTGGGCAGAATGTGGCGCACCAGTATCAGGTGCGTTCGGGTGCCGGCCGCAATGGCCGCCTCGACATAGGGCTCCTCGCGCACGGTCAGCACCACGGAGCGGACCAGCCGCACCACCCTTGGGATTTCCGGAATGACGATGGCGATGATGACGGTGAACAGCGTGGCGCCGGACAGGGAAATCAGGGCAATGGCCAGCAGAATGCCGGGGATCGCCATCAGACCGTCCATCACCCGCATGATGATGGCGTCGAGCCAGCGGATATAACCGGAGATCAGGCCGGTCACCAATCCCAGCACAACAGCAACGATGGCCACGGCAAGGCCGACCACCAGCGAGACCCGCGCTCCGTAGATGACGCGGGAGTAGACGTTGCGGCCAAGATAGTCGGTGCCGAACCAGAACTCGCCGGACGGCACCTTCAGGCGCTTGATCGGATTGATGGCCACCGGATCAGCCGTCAGCAGCGGACCGAAAACGGCAACCAGAACCATGATCCCCAACAACAGGCCACCCCAGAACACCGACGGATGCTTCCACATCAAAGACGCCAGCGACGCGTCCTTGCGCGACGTCAATGTGGCCTCGGCAGAGGTGGTGAAGTCAACCTTGTCAGACTGCGTGCTCATCAGTACCTGATCCTCGGGTCAAACAAGGTGTAGCTCAGGTCGATCAGCAGATTGATCAGGATGTAGACGAAGCTGAACAGCAGGATCAGGCCCTGGATGATCGGGTAATCGCGTTTCAGCACCGCATCCAGCACCAGCCTGCCAAGGCCGGGTATGTTGTAGACGCTTTCGGTGACCACAACGCCGCCGATCAGCAGCGCGATTCCGAGACCGATGACGGTGACGATGGGCACGGCCGCATTGCGCACCGCATGCTTCATCAGCACCTTGAACTCACTCTGGCCCTTGGCGCGCGCGGTGCGCACATATTCTTCCTGCAGCACCTCCATCACCGAGGCACGGGTCATGCGCGCGATCAGCGCAATGAAGATGACCGACAGGGTGACAGTGGGCAGGATGATGTGCCGGAAGAACGGTATGACACCGTCGGTGAACATCGACTTGTAACCCTGCACCGGTAGCCATTTGAGCTGGATCGACACGATGTAGATCAGGATATAGCCGAGCACGAACACCGGCACCGAGAAGCCGGCCACTGAAAACAGCATCACAGCCCGGTCGATCAGGCTGCCCTGTTTCCAGGCCGCGAGGGTGCCGAGCGGCACGGCAACGACGATGGTGAAAATGATGGTGGTCAGCGTGAGCATGATGGTCGGCTCAAGCCGCTGGGCGATCAGGGTGGTGACCGGCAGGTTGGTGAAAATCGAAATCCCCAGATCACCCTGGGCGAGCTGTCCGATCCAGTTGGTGAACTGCACGATGATCGGATCGTTGAGACCGAGGCTTTCCCGGATCCGGACGATGTCCTCGGCGGTGGCATAGTCGCCGGCGATCACGGCAGCCGGATCGCCTGGGGACAGCCTCAACATCAGGAATACGAATAGCGCCACCACGCCCATGACAGGCACTGTCGCCAGAATTCGCTTGAGAATATAGAAGACCACAAGCCGCTCCGTTCCCGATTAAAAATGGTAAGAGTGAAGCACGGCGGCGATGGTACACGCCGCCGTGCTTCAAGTCATGTGATCAGGCCTATTCGAGCGACATGTTCCAGAAGAACTGGACCGGTGACTTGATCAGGCCCTTGACGTTGTTGCGGTATGCAACCGGCACGAAGAACTGACCAAGGTGACCAGAGGCGCCAATCGCCCACAGGCGCTCCTGCACCTTTTCGGCCGAGGCCTTCTTTTCCTCAGCCGTGGTTGCCTTGGCATACTCTGCACGCGCTGCTTCAAGCTCGGCATCCTTTGGCCAGCCAAACCAACCCTTTTCCGGGTCGCCTGAGAACGCGATTGCCATCGGGTCGATCACGTCGGCACCGATCCACCAGGTATGGAACATGTTCCAGCCGCCGTCGGCCACCGGGTCGCGCTTGGCGCGGCGTGAGGTCAGCGTCGACCAATCCATGGCCTGCACATCCACTTTCATGCCGATATTGCGCAGCTTTTCAGCGGTGATCAGCGAGAATGCCGACAACAGCGGAATGTCAGTCGGCTGCATGATGACAACCGGTGTGCCGTCATAGTTGGCGGCAGCAAGCGCTTCCTTGGCCTTTTCCAGATCGCCGGTCTTCATGACATCAGAGCCGGTCTCGTTCTGCAGTGGCGTGCCACACGGGAACACCGAGTAGCAGGTTTTCCAGAACTTCTGGTCGCCGACAGCGCCCTGCATGTAGTCGTCCTGCTTCATGGCCATGATGGCGGCCCGGCGGACGTCCGCATTGTCAAACGGCGGCAACAGATGATTGAAGCGCGAGAAGCCGATATTGCCGAGCGGATCGTTGATCTCGACGGTGATGTTTTCATTGGCTTCCAGCAGCGGCATCAGGTCGTTGGCGGGAGACTCGAAATAGTCGACCTCACCATTGATGAGCGCGTTCATGGC
>JBCCVY010000213.1:0-6584 GCA_039194725.1 Pseudomonadota bacterium | reverse complement strand
ATCGATTTCACCGGACAGGATGAGGTAGCCGAGACGGACCGGGTTTCCGGTCGCCAATTCAAATGTCACCTCCGGATAGCGCTGCTGATAAACGCTCAAAAGCGCCGGTAATCGAATGGCCGCGGTGCTTTCCATGGCGCCGAGCCGGAACACGCCGCGTGGTGTCTGATCCTGCACGGCGTCCCGCGCCTCTTCCGCCAATGACAATAAGCGGTCGGCGTAATCCACCATCACCTGTCCGGCGGATGACAGACGGAGCCGTTTGCCCTCGCGCAGGAATAGCTTGACCCCAAGATCCTCTTCGAGATTACGGACACGGGTTGTGACGTTCGACTGGACACGATGCAGCTTCACCGCCGCCTTCGTGATCCCGCCTTCATCCACGACAGCGCGAAAGATCCTCAGGTCGCTCAACTCCATAATCTCTCCAGGAGAATGATTTGATCATTATTACTCATTTTACATGATGATATCACGTGCGTAAACCATCCGTGACCTTCACTCTACGGCACGCCGGATGAGTGACCTTGTGACCAAATGGACAAAGGATGCACGCAATGAACAAGACCGAAATCGAATTGATCCGGAAAACCTGGGCACTGGTGGAACCGACCGCAGATGCTGTCGCGCGACTGTTCTACCAACGCTTGTTTGAGATCGCGCCGGAGACAGAAAAACTGTTCGCAGGAACCGATATGGCCGTGCAGCGGACGAAACTGATCGGCGCGCTTTCACTGGTGGTCGACAAGGTTGACCAGCTCGAAAGTGTGGTGCCGGTCTTGCGGGAACTGGGCCGCGGCCACGTCAAGCACGGCGTCGCAGCCCGGCACTACGATTGCGTGGGGTCCGCCTTGCTGTGGACACTGGAGCAGGGTCTGGGAGAGCGCTTCACAGGCCAGGCGCGGGCGGCGTGGACGGTTGCATACGCGCTGGTGTCAGGACCAATGCGTCAGGCGGCGGCAGACGCCTCGCGCCCGGCAGTTTGAGATCACAGGCAAACTCCCCCGGCGACAGCCGGGATCCGCACAGTGACAGGAGATAGATATGAAAGTTGCCGTTATGGGTGCCGGCGCCATCGGCGCCTACGTAGGCGCCAGGCTGGCTCAGGCGGGCGCTGATGTGGCGCTGATAGCCCGTGGTCCTCACCTCCAGGCGATTCGAAAAACCGGGCTGTCTTTCGAAAGCCCGCTTGGTGAGGTCAGTGGTCTCGGTCTGGCCGCGACCGACAATCCTTCAGATGTTGGCAGCGTCGATCTGGTGATTTTTGCGGTCAAGCTATGGGACACCGAGACCGCTGCCAAGGCCATGCAGCCACTTGTCGGACCACACACCAGGGTCGTCACCCTGCAAAACGGTATCGACAGTGTCGCTGCAATCTCGAAGCAGGTGGCTGCGCACCAGGTAGTCGGCGGCACCATCTACCTGTTTGCCGTCATTGACCGGCCAGGCGTGATCCGCAATTCAGGCGGTGTGCACAAGATGATCTTCGGCACCGGTGGTGACAATGTGCTGCTGCGCCAGCTTGCCGGTGCGCTGGATGAGGCGCCGGGTATCGACGCGATGCAGTGCGACAACATTCGCCGGACCATCTGGCAGAAGTATATCAGGCTGGTGCCGCTGTCGGCGGCAACGGCGCTGACGAGAAAGCCCATAGGCGACGTACGCAGCAATGCCGTTACACGGGAGTTCCTGCAGTCTTTGGTGGCGGAGCTGATCGCCATCGCCAGAGCCGAAGGGCATGACTTCGGCGACGATCAAATCTGCGAAGGTATGGCCTTTTACGACGGACTGCCGGAAGGCTTCAAATCGTCCATGCTGGAAGACGTCGAGCGCGGAAATCGTCTGGAACTGCCATGGCTGTCTTCCAGGGTATGCGCACTCGGCCGGCAGCACGGCATTGCCACGCCGGCCAACTGGGCTGCCAGTTGCGGACTGCAGCTGCTGGCTGACGGTTCACCGGAGTAGGCGGGATCGTCAACTGTCGCGGCCGCAGGTCAACGTTTCCATTTGGGTCAAAAAGACTCTAGTCTGTCGGTCAGTTGACTTTCCTCTGACTGGTGGTACCCCCGATGAATGTTGAAGACGCAGCCCGCGCGCGCTACAGCTGCCGCGCCTTTCTGGCGGACAGGCCGGTTGACCGGGCGACGGTTGAAGACCTGCTCGCCATTGCAGCCGCCGCGCCGTCCGGCGGCAATCTGCAGCCATGGCACGTGATTGCGCTCAGCGGAGACCCGCTGGCGGCGCTGGTGGCTGATGTGAAGGCGCAGGTCGCCGAGCTGCCGCGCGGCGAAGGCAGTGAATACCGCATTTACCCGGAAAATCTGAAGGAACCGTACTTTGCCAGACGCCACAAGTGCGGCGAGGATCTGTACGCCACCATTGGTGTCGGGCGTGAGGACAAGGCGGGCCGGATGAAGCAGTTTCGCCGCAACATCGAACTGTTCTCGGCACCTGTCGGTCTGTTTGTCTATCTGGACCGCCAGATGCAGCCTGGCCAGTGGTCCGACGCCGGCATGTTTATCCAGACATTGATGCTGGCTGCGACCGCGCGCGGGCTTGCCACATGCGGCCAGGAATTCTGGGCCATGTGGCACAAATCGGTCGCCCGTTACACCAGGCCGCGGGAGGACTGGATGCTGTTCTGCGGCGTTGCGCTGGGTGTTCCCGATCCAGCAGCTGCGATCAATTCCTTGAAGACCGACAGGGCTCCGGTGTCGGAATTCGCTGAATTCACCGGCTTTTAAGGTCTCTATTTGAGTGTTCATCACGTGTTCATGTGCAATAATGCATGGTCCGGCTCGAAATCGGCACCCCGTGAAGTGAGCAAATTGAAAAAGCTATTGATAACATTGATTTGCCTGATGATAGGCACAGGCACTGCAGGCCTCGCTGCGTCTGCGGGACCTGTCACGTCGATGATGCAAGCTTCTGCACTGAACCTCATAAGCGACGATGCGGCGGAAACGGCAACCGACGCGTTGCCTCTCATGGATGCGAATGGCGGTTTCAGACCCAACCGGGCCATGGGCCGGCGCGCCTATCGGGCCCTCAAAAAGCCGGGTGATGCCAACAGGCGTGGTTTTGGCGCAGTTGCGCCGCTCATCCGGGTGGCCGGCGCTTCCAGTGCCAAACGGGCTGCTGAACGCGCTGCAGGCGGGCGTGCGGTAAGGGTGGTCAAAAAAGGTGGCAGGTTTATAGTCACAGTGGTTTCAGGCGGTAGCGCCCGGCGGTGCGTCGTGGATGCGCAAAGCGGACGGGTTCTCGGCTGCCGCTGACACGGCGTGGCA
Source organism: Pseudomonadota bacterium (assembly GCA_039194725.1). GTDB lineage: Bacteria > Pseudomonadota > Alphaproteobacteria > Rhizobiales > Aestuariivirgaceae > Anderseniella. The sequence goes on along the minus strand of JBCCVY010000213.1, from coordinate 3,297 downwards.
TGAAAAAGCGAGGATGTCTTGCGTTTACTGGTAGTTGAAGATGATCCGGATTTGAACCGGCAATTGGTGACCGCACTTTGCGATGCAGGATACGCCGTCGATACGGCGACTGATGGCGAGGAAGGCCATTTCCTTGGCGACACCGAACCTTATGATGCCGTCATTCTCGATATCGGACTGCCGGTTATGGACGGGGTCAGCGTGCTGGAGAACTGGCGCCGTGACGGCCGCAAGATGCCGGTCCTCATTCTCACCGCTCGCGATCGCTGGAGTGACAAGGTCGCCGGGTTTGACGCCGGTGCGGACGACTACGTTGCGAAACCGTTTCACATGGAAGAAGTGCTTGCCAGGGTTCGCGCCCTGCTGCGCCGGGCGTCTGGCAACGCATCGTCGGAAATGACCTGTGGAGACCTGACGCTTGACACCAGCAGCGCGCGGGTCGCCGTCAATGGTAGCGCCGTCAAGCTGACGTCGCTGGAGTTCCGCCTGCTCAGCTACATGATGCATCACAAGGGCAAGGTCATCTCCCGGACCGAGCTGGTCGAGCATCTTTATGACCAGGATTTTGACCGTGACTCCAACACCATCGAAGTGTTTGTCGGCAGGCTTCGCAAGAAACTGGGTATCGACGTTCTGAAAACCGTCCGTGGTCTTGGCTATTGCCTGTCAGAGCCGGATGATCAGTCGTAGTTCACTTGCCTTTCGGCTGATCGCGGCTGCTTCGGTCGTCAGCGTCGTTCTGCTGATCGCTGCCGGCATCCTCTTGAGTTCGCTGTTTACCGCTGCGGTCGAGCGCAGTCTCGATGCCCGCCTTCAGGCTGTGATGGACGGGTTGCTGGCCTCGGTCGAGCTTGAGAAGGAAGTGCCGAAGATAAACAATGTGCTGGCTGACACGCGGTTTGAGATTCCGCTGGCCGGCTGGTACTGGCAGATCTCTTCGCTCGATGGCGACCCGACACGGCAGGTGGCATCCGCATCACTGCTCGACGAACGCCTGCCGCTGACCCAGTTCAAGCAGCCCGACCGGCGTCCCGGCAACCGCATGAGCGGCTACCTTACCGATCAGTCCGGCAACAATCTGCGGGTCATCGAACAGCGTTTCACCCTGTTCGGCAGCAAGGAGCAATACTCGTTTCTGGTGGCGGGAAACTTCGATGAGCTGCAAACCGAGGTGTCTGCATTCAACAATGCGCTGATCGCCGTGCTTGGTCTGCTCGGTGTCGGTCTTGTCGCCGCCATTCTGCTGCAGGTCAGATACGGTCTGCGGCCGCTGTCGGACCTGCAGGGCGAACTGTCGGAAATCCGCGAAGGTGAACAGGAAAACATCGCCGGCAGCTATCCCGACGAAATCCAGACCGTGACCGATGAGCTCAATCTGCTGCTGAAGTCCAACACGGAAGTGATTGAGCGCGCCCGCACCCAGGTCGGCAACCTGGCCCATGCGCTGAAAACGCCGTTGAGTGTTCTGACCAATGAGGCCGGCATTCACGGCGGTGCACTGGGCCGGAAAGTGTCTGAACAGGCCGGTGTCATGCGCGACCAGGTTTCGATGTATCTGGACCGTGCGCGGCGCGCGGCGCGGGCCAAGACGATCGGGTCGTCAACCGATGCCAGTGACGTCGTGCAATCGATCGTGCGCACCCTTGAACGGATTCACGTCGACCGCAAAATCTCGGTCAAGAGCAATTATGACACAGAAATCCGATTTCGCGGCGAACGCCAGGACCTGGAGGAGATGGTCGGCAACCTGCTCGACAATGCCTTCAAGTGGACCGGTGGCAAAGTTGCCGTTGGTGTTCGCCGGTCAATGTCGCCGCTCGACAAGCGCATCGCCTGGATTGATGTGTGTGTGGAAGACAATGGGCCGGGCCTGCCTGATGGCGGCGCAGCCATTGCGATGGAACGCGGCAAGCGGCTTGATGAAACCAAACCCGGCTCCGGTCTCGGTCTGTCGATCGTCAGCGAGACCGCTGCCATGTATGGCGGCAAGCTGTTTCTGAACAAGAGCGAGTTAGGCGGCCTGCATGCCGTCCTGACCCTGCCGGCTGCGCGCCGGGGCGATGCCTGAGGCTACTCGTCCGCCGTCGAGTTTGCCGGCAGGCCGCGCTCGCGATACGGGGTTCGCGAATAGTAGGCGCGATAGCACTTGGAGAAATGCGATGGTGACGAGAACCCGCACGCCAGGGCCACATTGATCACCGACATGCTTGTCTGCAGCAGCAGCGACCGGGCCTTCTTCAGGCGCAGCTCCAGGTAATAGCGCTTTGGCGACCGGTCGAGATAACGCCGGAACAGTCTTTCAAGCTGGCGCGTGGACAGGCCGGCCTGGCGCGCCAGCAGGCTCGGCGACAGCGGGTCTTCAAGATTGTTCTCCATCTGCTCGATGATGCCGACCATCTTCGGATGGCGGGCGCCGATACGGGCCGGCAGCGACATTCTTTGATGTTCGCCCGGTTGCCGGATCGGCGAATGCAGGATGTTTTCCGCAACGCTCGATGCCAGCACCTGTCCATGCTGCGATGAAATCAGCGACAGGATCATGTCAAGCGCTGACGTTCCGCCGGCACCGGTAAAGCGGTCGCGGTCAACTTCGAACAGGGCCGACGTGACATTGATGTCGGGAAACTCCTCGATGAAGCCCGGCTGGTTCTCCCAGTGAATGGTGCAGGTATAGCCGTCCAGAAGTCCGGCCATGGCCAGCAATTGCGCGCCGGTGCAGATGGCCCCGATATCGGTGCCGAGCCGCGCCTGCTTGCGCAGCCAGTTGAACAGGGCTTTCTCGCCGTACTGGTGCACATTGGTCCCACCGCACACGATGACGGTGGCATGGTCAGGGACGGTGTCCAGGTTGCCGTCGGGCACCAGCGTGATGCCGTTCGACGCGGTTATCGGCGAGCCGCCGCTTGAATGAATGGACCAGGTGTAAAGCTGTTTTTCAGACAGCCTGTTGGCCAGCCGCAACGGGTCGATGACCGAGGTTACCGGCAGCAGCGTGAACTCCGGCACCAGGACCAGCGCAATCGGCATCGGCAAATCTCTGGACTTGTCACCAAACATTGCCGGTGACTTTCATCGATGTGCCGGTAACAAAGGCAGCTACCTTAAAAAACCCGGCCCTTTGCCTGGGACCGCTGCCGACGCCGGACGCCAACCACATTGTGCGGAAACGCGTCGCATCTGTCACTGCCAAGTCGCAAAAACCATGCCTGTCTGTAGACAAATAGCGCATGATCTGCAGCTATCTGTCTACAGACAGGCATGGTTTTTGCGACTTGGCAGTGACAGATGCGACGCGTT
>JBCCVY010000212.1:0-6584 GCA_039194725.1 Pseudomonadota bacterium | reverse complement strand
CAGGCGTTCGATATCAGGCCGGGCGTGGTAATGCTGACCAGTTTGTGGCCCGGGTTGGTTTCATTGAGGCGGTGCCGGAATTCGGCGGCAAACGGCCCATGCAGGTTCTTCGGCAGTTGCGCCAGGTCTGCAATGTTGACCAGGCCGGCTTTCTGCGCGGCGCGACGGCAGGCAAACTGGACGACTTCTCCTTCATAGCCCCGGTTCACATCGGCATGGGCGCCGACCAGCTTTTCCAGCGTGGTCTTGCCGGCTCGCGACGGGCCAAGGATGAACAAGGGAGCTGCTCCGTCTGCCGGTTTCCGGTCGCGCGGGCGCGGCAGCTTGCTGCCGTCAAGCGCGGAGGCAGCTGCAAGCGCCAGCTTGTGACGCTCCGACTGGCTGGCCCACAGGGCTTGCGCCTCCTGGTTCAGTTTCCCGTTGATGTCGCACAACACCTGCCAGGCCTCTTCGTGCTTGTGCTGCCGGTCCAGAATGGCCGCTTCCACGAAGGCTTTCTTGGTGTCAAATTCCGATTGTGTCTGGCCATGCGCCTTTCTGGATTTGCTTAGAACGGCCTGAAGATCAATCGAAGCATCCAGCAGCTGTGGCGGCAGCTGCAGCATCATATACGGCAGATTCACCACGTCCGGTCGCACGCGACGCAATCGATCCAGAAGCTCCGCTGCCTGGCCGAAATATCCCAGGTTCAGGTAGCACTGGCACAGTTGCAGCAGCGATTGGTCGAAATCCGGATCAATGGCCAGCGCATCCCGATACGATGCCATCGCTTCGGCAAACTGCTTGTTGTGGCTGAACACGTCGCCAAGCAGGTGATGGATTGCCGGATTCCTGTCATCAAGCCGGTGGGCTTCGCGCAGCATGACCGCGGCCATATCTGGTATCTCCAGGCCAAGCCAGGCCGCCGCCAGATTGGTGAAGTTCGTCGGATCCGTCGGCGCCGTTGCGGCGGCCGTGAGGAAACAGGTCACCGCTTGGCGATAGTTCTTCTGTTCGATGGCCACCAGGCCGAAAGTCTGCAGCGCGCCGACATAGGTAGGGTCCGTGTCCAGCAACTGCCGGCAGATCGTCTCTGCCTCCTTCAGCCGGCCCTGTTTGCGCTTTTTCTCGGCCTCTACGAGACGTTTGTGAAGCGAGTTGACCGATGGTGAAGCGCCCGGGCTGGCCGCTTTCTTGCCGGTGAAATTCATCTGCTCGTGCTCATGGCTCAGGCCGGGTGAGAAAGTTGAGTTATCCCGGCATGATAGGACACAACTTCGCCCGCATACCAGCAGCTTGTTGCCGCGATCGCATGTGTGGCAAATTTGTCACAGTTCTGAAAATAATTCAGTAGGCGGGCATATCGACGTTGCGTAAATTGTGAATCGTCGTAGTTTGGGTGCGCAGTTTTGTCAGGGGCAGTTTCACATGTACACCAAATCACTCACCAGCCTGATCGCTTCGGTTGCAATGTCGGCAGTTGCACTAGGTGTGTCCGCTCAGGAATCCCGCGCCGACCACGCACCGACGCACGACTGGACAGGTCCGTACATCGGGGCAATCTTCGGGATTGGATCGGTTAACGCAGAATTTGAATTGCCCTCTTCAGGTTCGGGTTCAGGTTCTTTTGACGCTTTGAGTGACTACGGCTTCATGGGCGGCCTGGTAGTGGGCTGGAATGCCCAGGACGGCCACATGGTTTACGGCATCGTCGGCGATGTCAGCTTCGGGGAGGTTGACGCGACAGAGAATATCTTCGGCGTAGATCTGACAGTGAATACTGACTTGTTCGCCACTATTCGTGGTAGGGTCGGCGTCGCGGCCAATGATATCCTCCTTTATGGTACAGCAGGTCTGGCCATACTGGATGGCGATGTAAGCAGCGCCAATGGTGGGGCTTCTCCAGGTTTCACAGCCCTTGGTGGAGTTGTCGGGGCAGGAGCTGAGTTGGCGCTTAGCCAGGACGTCAGCTTCAAGGCGGAATTGCTGTATGCCTTTTTCGATGAAGATGTCGACCTGGGTGGTGTTAACGGCTTTTTCCCGGGTGAGACCGTCAACATCGAGGAGTTTTACACAGTCCGCTTTGGAATAAACTGGCACTTCTGACCGCATAGGAGCGACGTAAGACCTCGACGCTCCAGTTGCACGCTCAAGTTATCCGAACATCCCGCCCTCATCGGCGTCGAGCACGATGGACGCCATGGTGACGTGGCGCGGCCGGGTGAGGGCGTATACTGCGGCTTCCACCACATCGCGTGAAGTGACCATGGCTGTATCGCCACGCTCTGCATTCCAGTCCTCGTCATTCAGAGCTGAGATGGTTTCCAGGTTCGGCGGATACAGCGCATGCACCCGCACCGGCTTGCCGTTGAGTTCTTCCCGCAAACCGTCCGACATGCCGGCCTGAGCCTGTTTGCCCATTTTGAATGGAACTGCCGCTGACTGCAGCGGCCCATTGGCGATGCCAGCAGTAGACACAATATTGATGATATCGCCGGCTCCGCTTGCGATCAGGCACGGCAGCAATTGCCGGGTCAGCAGGAAAGTGCCGGTGGCTGCCGAGTTGATGGTGCTGACGACGGAGTAGGCGTCGTACTGGTCCATGGGACCTTCCAGCCACTGCGCGCCATTGTTGATCAGAATGTCCAGTTTGCCGTGGGTCTTCGCAATGGCCTCGCCGAACTCGATGATGGCGCCGTTGTCTGACAGGTCCAGCAGGTGGGTGTCCGGCTTGCTGCCGCAGCGCAACCGGATGGCCTCCGCCGTGCCTTCAAGCATTTCGGTCAACCGTCCCGTCATGATCACATGTGCGCCAGCATCCGCCAAAACCGTCGCAAATGCCGCGCCCAGTCCGCGCGCTGCCCCAGTAATCAGGACCTTCTTTTCCTTCAGCCGGCTCGCATCCATTCACACAGTTCCTTCCGTCACGATGATCAGCGGCCGTTCGGCTTCGCCATACGCCTTGAGGGCGGCAAAGCCGGCCGCACCTGACGGCGTCGTCGCAATGCCCTGGCTGGTCAGCCTGTTGGCAGCGTCCTGGGCTTCGGCATCGGTGACGGTCATGAAGTGAACCCCGGTGCGTTCGAATATGCCGAAGGCGATCAGTGACGGTTCCTTGCAGTCGAGCCTGCCCATGTTGGATACGCCGCCGGTGACCTGAACCGGATAGCCGGCCGCGTGGCTCTCCGTCAGGCAAGGTGCCTCGTTGGGCTCGACGATGATGATCTCCGGTTGCACTGCCCAGTTTTCGCGGATCATGTGGGTGACCGCGCCAGCGATGCCGCCGACGCCCGCCTGCAGGAACACATGTGTGGGCCAGTCGCCGCTTCGCTCGAACTTCTCGCGCAGTTCTTCGGCGATCACCGTGTAGCCTTCCATGATCATCAGCGGTCTCTCGCTGTACCCGGGCCAGCACCCGTCTGCCAGCAGGATGGCGCCTGTCTCATCTGCGTCCGCCTTGGCGGCGTCCAGGCTTTGCGCGTAATCGTCGCCGGCGCGCACCACCTGCGCATTCTGGGTTTCCTTCAGTCGGGTTTCAAACCCCGCCGGCACCTCGCAGGCCAGGAAGATGCGCGCCGTTGCGCCAAAGATGCGTGCGCCTGCGGCCACCGCCATGCCGTGATTGCCGGCAGTCGCACACACGAACGCCATGTCCGATGCAAATGCCTTGACCGCGTCCGAGGCATACTCTTCGGGTTTCAGCGGATCATTGCCGGCGGCCTGCCAGGCGTCGCCAATCATGCGTGCAACCGCATAAACCCCGCCCAGCGCCTTGAAGGCTCCAAGGTTCATGCGCTGGGTCTCGTCCTTGACCAGCATGGTTCGCCCTGTCGGGCCGGCCTTCGTGACAAGCGGGGTCACCGCGTAGGCCGGACACGCCGCCAGCATGGCAAGTGGTGAAGCCGGATCGGGCGCAAACGCCGGGACGTCCTCAAGGGTTGCGATTTGTTTTGTCATGCCGCGCAACTTAGGGCGAGTTGGCAGCGACTGCCAGTGCTTATTGCGGCCAGGGTCTAGACCCTAATTGACAACCTTGATCGACACTCTCGTCACGCCGGCACGAACCAGGCCGATTTTCCGCGCAGCGCCCTTTGACACGTCGATGATGCGCGACTTGATGAACGGTCCGCGATCATTGATGCGCACAACCACCGACTTGCCGTTGCGCAGGTTTTTGACGCGCACCTTGGTGCCGAACGGCAGTGTGCGGTGGGCTGCAGTCAGCCCGTTGGGCCGAAAGCGTTCGCCGCTGGCGGTTTTGGTTCCCATCTCGTACCACGATGCCTTGCCGGTCTGCGCGGCGCTGGCGGGTGATGCGGCAATCAGCAAGGCCGCGCAGGCGCCCAGAACGCCTGCTGCAAACAGATATTTTCTCATGTCGAGTCCCTGAATTCCAAGTCGGCGCACCTTAAACGCCCCGATTGCGGCTAATTCTTGTCGTGTTTGCGGAGTTTTCCTGTTAGCCCTGAGAAGGGTTAAGACGACAAAAGGCGCAGTGGAATGACGACTAAAGGTTCGGTTCTGGTTACCGGTGGCAGCCGCGGTATCGGTGCAGCATGCGTAAGACTGCTGGCCCGTGACGGCTATGACGTGGCAATCAACTATGCCCGCTCCGCCGACGCGGCTGATAAACTGGCCGCCGAGGTGAGCGAAATGGGGCGCCAGGCGATTGCGATCAAGGCGGATGTGGGCTCCCAGCCAGATGTCACCGGCATGTTCAGCCGTATCGACAGTGAACTGCCGCCGCTCGCCGGGTTGGTCAACAATGCCGGCATTCTGTTTGAAAAGGCCAGGCTTGCGGAGTTCGATGCCGACCGCATCAACGAGACCCTCAGGGTCAATGTCACCGGCAGTTTCCTGTGCGCGCGTGAGGCCGTGCGCCGCATGAGCACCGCCGATGGGGGCAGTGGCGGCGTGATCGTGAATGTCTCGTCGGCGGCGGCACGCATAGGCTCTCCCAACGAATTCATTGATTATGCCGCCTCGAAGGGGGCCATTGACGCCATGACGCTGGGGCTGTCGAAGGAGGTCGCCGCTGACGGCGTCCGGGTGAACGCCGTGCGTCCCGGGCTGATCCACACTGACATACATGCCTCGTCCGGCCAGCCGGACAGGGTGGAGCGCCTGCAGGGTCAGGTGCCGATGGGCAGGGGAGGCTCGGCGGAAGAAGTGGCGGAAGCAATCGTATGGCTGCTGTCGCCCGCTGCATCCTATGTCAACGGCGTATTGCTCGATGTGACGGGTGGCAGGTGAGTGATGCAGATCGTGGTCTAGGTCCGCCAGCGCAGCACGTAGCGCTCAATCGAACCGATGACCGCACTGAGCAGCACGCCCAGCAGCGACAGGATGACGACACCGGCAAACAGGCGCTCAAGGTTGTACAGTGAGCCAGCCTCAAGGATGTAGGCGCCGATACCGTGTTCTGCCCCCAGCATCTCTGCGGCAACCAGCAGGATGATGGCGATGGCCAGCGAAATGCGCAGGCCCGACAGGATGCCTGGCATGGCGCCCGGTATGATGATCTTGCGAACGATGGATTTCCAGCTCATCCCGAAACTCTGCCCCATCCGGATCAGGGTGCGGTCCACATTGTCCACCGCACCATAGGTCGCGACAACGGTCGGTGTGAAGGTGCCGAAGGCAATCAATGCGTACTTCGAAGCCTCATCAATGCCGAACCAGATCACGAACAGCGGCAGCAGCGCAATTTTCGGTATCGGGAATATCGCCGCAATCAGCGGCACCATGCCGGCGCGTATGAATGAGAACAGGCCGATCAGCACGCCGATGCCGATGCCCAGTGTTGCACCAAGCGCGGCTCCGATCGCAAGCCGGCTCAGGGAAGGGGCCAGGTGCGCCCACAACAGCCCGGAATCATAGAGCTCGTGGAAAGTCAGCAAGACGTCCGATGGCTTGGGCAGGGTCAGTGGCGAAATGAAACCCGATCGCGTGCCGGCTTCAGCCAGCGCGATCAACACCACAAACACGGCCAGGCCGATCCAGCGATTGGGCACCGGGGAAAAACCGCCGCCGCGAAAAGCGACCTGGCGGGCGATTTCTGTTTCCTCCGGTTCAGACATTGATCAGTTCCGAGTCTGCGGCCATTGCTTCATCACGCATCAGATTCCACAGATATTTCTGCCGGAACTGCAGGTCACCGTCACCGTAGCTGCGGTCCTCCAGGGGTTTTTCAAGGTGCACGACTTCGCGTATCTCACCCGGACAGCGCGACAGCACCACGATTGAGTGCCCCATGCGGACAGCCTCGTCCAGGTTGTGGGTTACGTAGACGGCGGAAAACGGCTGCCGGGTCCACAGCGCAACGAGGTCGTCCATCAGAAGTTCGCGGGTCTGGCTGTCGAGAGCCGACAGGGGTTCATCCATCAGCATGACAGCCGGCTTGACCGCCAGTGCGCGGGCAATGGCGACGCGCTGCTTCATGCCGCCCGAGAGCTGCTTGGGCAGTGCGCGGGCAAAGTCCGTCAGCTTGGTGCGGGCCAGCACGTCGCTTATGGTTTCCTTGATGTCAGAGCGTGCCAGACCGTGGTCTTCGAGCACCAGGGATATGTTGCCGGCAACCGTGCGCCACGGCAGTAGGGCAAAAT
>JBCCVY010000211.1:0-6587 GCA_039194725.1 Pseudomonadota bacterium | reverse complement strand
CTCATCGCATCTGAAAACATCGTGTCGTGCGCCGTAATGGAGGCGTAAGGCTCCGTGTTGACCAACAAATATGCCGAAGGTTATCCGGGCCGGCGCTATTATGGTGGTTGTCAGTATGTCGACATTGCCGAGGAACTGGCAATCAAGCGGGCCTGCCAGTTGTTCAACTGCGAGTATGCCAATGTCCAGCCGCACTCGGGCGCCAACGCCAACCAGGCCGTGTTCTTTGCTCTGCTGCAGCCTGGTGATACCTATCTCGGGCTCGACCTGGCCTGCGGTGGTCACCTGACGCACGGGTCGCCGGTCAACCAGTCCGGCAAGTGGTTCAATCCGGTGCCGTACAAGGTCGATCCTGTGACCCACCTGATTGACTATGATGAGGTTGAAAAGCTGGCACTCGAGCACAAGCCGAAGCTGATCATCGCCGGCGGCTCGGCCTATCCCAGGTTTATCGATTTCAAGCGGTTTCGTGAAATCGCCGACAAGGTCGGAGCATGGTTCATGGTCGATATGGCGCATTTTGCCGGTCTGGTTGCCGGCGGTTCGCATCCCAATCCGCTGGCACATGCCCACGTAGCCACAACGACGACCCACAAGACGTTGCGCGGACCGCGCGGCGGCATGATCCTGAGCAACGATGCTGACCTGGGCAAGAAATTCAACTCGTCGGTGTTTCCAGGCTTGCAGGGCGGGCCGCTGATGCATGTGATTGCAGCCAAGGCAGTCGCATTCGGCGAGGCGCTGCGTCCTGACTTCAAGCAATACTCTCAAGCCGTTGTGGCCAACGCCAACGCACTGGCCGAAGCGATGCTGGAAGGAGGTCTTGATCTGGTGTCCGGGGGTACCGACACCCATGTCATCCTGGTCGACCTGCGTCCGAAGCAACTCACCGGCAAGGCCGCCGAAGCCGCACTTGGACGTGCCAACATTACCTGCAACAAGAACGGCATTCCGTTCGACCCTGAAAAACCGATGATCACGTCCGGCATCCGGCTCGGATCGCCCGCCGGCACCACGCGTGGTTTTGGAGTGGCGGAATTCCGGGAAGTCGGACAGCTGATTATTGAAGTGCTGGATGGTTTGTCTGCCAATGGCGAAGATGGAAACTCTGCCGTGGAAGCAGCGGTTAAGGACAAAGTGGTTGCATTGACGGGTCGTTTTCCGATCTATTCCTGATCGAAGACAGATTGAGTCCAACCGTCAATACAAGGGGAGCGGCTGACTGCTCATGCGGTGTCCCTACTGCGGCAGCCACGATTCACAGGTGAAGGATTCGCGGCCCTCGGAAGACGGGGCCGCGATCCGGCGCAGGCGCCATTGTCCCGATTGCGGCGGTCGTTTCACGACATTTGAAAGGGTTCAGCTGCGCGAACTGATCGTCCTGAAGAAATCCGGCAAGCGGGTGCCCTTCGATCGTGACAAACTGGCTCGCTCAATCGCGATCGCCGTGCGCAAGCGGCCAGTCGATCCCGACCGGCTTGAGCGCATGATGTCGTCCATTGTGCGCCAGCTCGAAAGTCTCGGCGAAACAGAGATTACCAGCGATCTCATCGGTGAGCATGTCATGGAGGGCTTGCGCGTGCTCGATGATGTGGCCTATGTCCGTTTTGCTTCGGTTTATCGCAATTTCCGCGAAGCCCGTGATTTCGAGGAACTGTTGGGCGAACTTTCATCAGAAGACGAGACACCGCGTGACAAGGCCGACGAAGATGGACACGGCGCAGCGGCAGACCGCGATAGCGCATCTGATTGACACGGCTGGTTTATGACTGACGAAACCTACATGCGCCGGGCAATTGCTGCGGGCCGACGCCGGTTGGGTTCGACCGGTGACAACCCGTCCGTGGGGTGCGTCATTGTCGCCAAGGGTGAAATTGTGGCGGTCGCGTCAACAGCGTCTGGTGGGCGGCCGCATGCTGAAACCCGGGCGCTGGCTATGGCAGGGTGCAAGGCAGAAGGCGCCACGGTGTTCGTCACGCTGGAACCCTGTTGTCACCATGGTCGCACTCCGCCGTGTGTCGATGCGCTGATAAAGGCCGGCGTTTCCCGGGTGGTGACGGCGCTTGACGACCCCGATCCAAGAGTGTCCGGCGGCGGTCACCGGGCATTGCTCGATGCCGGCATAGAGGTGACGCAGGGAGTGCTTGCCGAGCAGGCAAGTTGGGAGTTGCGGGCATTTCTCAACCGGCATGTCAAAAAACGCGCCTATGTGACTCTGAAACTGGCGGTTTCAGCAGATGACAAAATCGCCGCGAAACCCGGCCAGCCTACCGCCATCACCGGCGAAGTGGCGCGCAGTCGGGTTCATCTCATGCGCGCTGAAGCCGACGCGATTCTGGTCGGTGTCAGCACGGTACTGGCAGACGATCCGGACCTTACCTGCCGTCTGCCGGGTATGGCGGACCGTTCGCCGGTGCGCATTGTTTCAGACAGCACACTGTCGACACCGCTGACCAGCCGCCTGGTTGCCTCGGCCTGTGACGTGGAGGTCTGGATCATGACAACCGGCGCTGCCAATCGCGATACCAGGGCAACATTGGAAGCCAAGGGCGTGCAGGTGATCGAATGCCTTGCGACCGATGACGGCAAGGTGGATCTTGAAGACATGCTCGAGAAACTCGCCGAACGAGGTGTTTCGCACGTGCTGGCAGAAGGCGGTGCGCATATGGCAAGGGCTCTTCTGGAGGCTGATCTGGTGGATGAGGCCGTGTTGCTGCAGGCCCCCAAAAAAATCGGCCCACAGGGAGTTGCGGCAATGGCCGGGCTGCCCCTGGACACCATCAGGGCGTCAGCCGGTTTCAGGCGACGCGGGGAAAGTGAATCGCTCGGGTCGGATTGGCTCGCCAAATACGTCCGGGTGCGCTAAACGGGTGCCATGTTTACCGGCATCATCACAGATATTGGCACCATTGAAGCTATTGAACAGCGCGGCGACACGCAGTTCACCATCTCCAGCGGCTATGACCCGGCCGGCATAGCGCTTGGCGCCTCGATCTGTTGTTCCGGATGCTGCCTGACGGTGACCTCTGTCGTGCCGGTTGCCGGCGGCGGCAGTCGGTTTACGGTGGATGTGTCTGCCGAGAGCCTGTCGAAGACAACCCTTGGCGGCTGGCGGCAGGGCGACCGGATCAATCTGGAACGTGCGCTGAAGGCCGGTGATGAACTGGGCGGGCATATCGTGTCCGGCCATGTTGACGGGGTGGCAGAGATAGTCTCGATTGCCGACGACGGCGACAGCCGCCGGTTCTCGTTTCGCGCCCCCGAGGAACTGGCCCGGTTCATTGCCTCCAAAGGTTCTGTTTGCCTTAACGGAACATCGCTGACGGTGAACGAGGTCGACGGGATGGTTTTCGGCGTCAACCTGATACCGCACACCTTGTCGGTCACGAGCTGGGGCGGCGCCGAAGCCGGCAACAAGGTCAACTTGGAAATTGATATGCTGGCCCGCTATGTGGCGCGCCTTTTTGAAAGCATCGGCAAATGACAGAAATACCCTCCATTCCGCCAGCGTCACCGGAAGAAAGGTTTCGTGTACTCATCGTACACTCACCTTATTATGAGCATATCGCGTCCCAATTGCTTGAGGGAGCCAAGTCGACCCTGGAGGCAGCAGGTTGCGAAATCGAGGTTGCCAGTGTGCCAGGCGCGCTGGAAATACCCGGCACCATCTCCATTGCCTACGAGTTTGGCGACTATGACGGGTTTGTGGCGCTTGGCTGCGTCATTCGCGGAGAAACCACGCACTACGAGATTGTCTCCGGTGAAAGCGCGCGCGGATTGATGGATCTGTGTATTGACGGCGCCTGTATCGGCAATGGCATCCTGACTGTCGAGAACGAAGCCCAGGCGGTAACCAGGGCAAGTGTCGCCGAGATGAACAAAGGGGCAGGTGCCGCAGAGGCCTGCCTGGCGATGATGAAATTCAGGCTCGATCAGGAATCCCGCGATGACTGAAGCAAAAAACCCACCGGCGAAACCGGCCGGCAGGCAGGCCAGGCCGCGCGCCAGCGTGGCGCGTTCCGCGTCCCGGCTGGGCGCCGTTCAGGCTCTGTACCAGATGGACATCGGCGGCAGCGAGCTGGCAGACGTGCTGGCCGATTACGGCTCCGGCAGATTGGGGGTAGAGTTCGACGACGGCCAGTGCGGCGAAGCCGATTACGGGTTTTTGAAGGCCATCGTTGAGGGAGTGGTCGAAGATCAGGTCCTGATCGACACCAAGATCAATGAGTGTCTGGGGCAGGGCTGGACCCTTGCCAGGCTGGAAGCGACGTCGCGCGCGATACTCAGAGCGGGTGGTTTCGAGCTCATGTTCCGTGAAGATGTGCCGCCAAAAGTGACAATTTCCGAGTATGTGGAAGTTGCCAAGGCGTTTTTCTCCGGCAGCGAACCGGGGTTCATAAATGCCAGCCTGGACGCGCTGGCCCGCAAGCGGCGAGCAGAGGAACTTTAGCTGCCTGTGGGGCTCTAACCGGATGCGATGTACTGTTTCAGTGATTCTGCTTCAGTCCGGATTTCATCTATCTTCGCCTTGACGATGTCACCAATTGAGACCAGACCGGTCAGCTTGCCGTCGACGGCGACTGGCAGGTGACGGATGCGTCGCCCGGTCATGAACTCCATGCAGTTGTCGACGGTGTCGGTTGGCGAACAGGTTACAACATCCTTGGTCATGATCTCGCGAACCTTGACCGACAGGAATTTGGGTCCGAAGTCGGTTAGCTGGCGGACGATGTCGCGCTCCGAAACGATTCCTTCGATGGATGAGTCGCTGTCGCTGACAACGACGGCACCAATGCGGTTTTCGCGCAGCATTGTGGCCAGGTCACGTACGCTTGCGTCAGGAGAAACAGTGGTAACGGTTGTTCCCTTGGCGTTGAGAATGGTTTGAACTTGCATTTGGTCATGTCCTCCGGTCGGGCTGAGCCTCGGCATTCACCTAGTGTGCCTGATTGTGCGCTGTATTTGCGCTGGCAACAAGGCCATAGGCGTTTTAGCATGAGAGAGTTGCGCGAGGGCGGCTTGCACCCGGGTCAAATCTGCAGCACTGTGCAGACCATGACGACAGCGGTTTCCGACGATGTTCCCTATATCGATGACAGAGTTGCCCGGCGCAATGCGCTGGTGCTGGCACTGGCCCAGGCTTTTTACGGCATGGGTGCGATCAACATTTTCATTACAGCCGGACTGGTCGGCACACAGCTTGCGCCGTCCCTGAGCCTGGCTACGCTGCCGGTTTCCACTTACGTGATCGGAACGGCACTCGCCACGGTGCCTGCATCCCTGTTCATGCGTCATGTCGGACGCAAGGCCGGCTTCCTGACCGGGGCACTGTTCGGACTGATCGGGGCGGTTCTGTGCGTTTACGCGATATTTGCCCGGGATTTCTGGACGTTTTCGCTCGGGACGTTTTTGCAGGGCGGGTATCAGGCGTTCGCCGGTTATTACCGCTTTGCGGCCGCTGACACCGCGTCGTCGGCATTTAAGCCGAAAGCGATATCATGGGTCATGCTGGGCGGTATCGCCGCAGCGGTTTTCGGGCCGATGATCGTGATCGCCAGCAGGTCGTTTTTCGAACCGGTCATGTTCGCCGGCAACTTTGCCGCCGTTGCCGGCCTGTCGATCGTGGCCATGGCGATTATCTGCTTCGTCAACATCCCGCACGAGCGCGAGAAGGTGAGCCAGTCGGACGCGCGGCCGTTGTCAGAGATTCTGCGCCAGCCCAGGCTGATCGTGGCGATCATGTCCGGCATGATGGCCTATGGCATGATGAACCTCGTGATGACGTCGACTCCCATAGCGATGGTTGCGTGCGGGTTCACGGTCGACCAAAGTGCCTGGGTGATCCAGTGGCATGCACTGGCCATGTTTGTGCCCAGTTTCTTCACCGGCAGCCTGATCTTGCGGTTTGGTGTTGAACGGGTGCTGGCGGCCGGCATGATCCTGTTGAGCATGGCCGGCATCGCCGGACTGACAGGCATTACCTTTGCCAATTTTGCCATTGGACTGGTGTTGCTGGGCATCGGCTGGAATTTCGGCTATGTCGGCGGCACCGCCATGGTGACCGAGTGCTACCGCGCCAGCGAGAAGAACAAGGTTCAGGCGGTCAATGATTTTTGCGTATTTGCAACCGTGGCGGTGGCGTCGCTGACATCCGGCAAGTTGCTCGACGCGATTGGCTGGACCGCGGTCAACATGGCGCTGTTCCCGATGGTCGGATTGTGCCTGCTTGCACTGGCATGGCTGAGCCTGAATTCCAGGACCACGGCCGGCGCAAGATAGCGCCGCTGCAGGCTCAAAAACCCGACAGCCGGACATAGCCGATAGTAGTGTTGGCACAACTCGCTAAAGCGGTTGCCTATTTAACAGAGTTTTAATATGTTCCGCCCCGGTCGATCCGGGCAAAAGGGTATTCGAGGGGATTCTCTATCAAAAGAGCAGGGGCCGTCTTGGGACTGTGCATGCTGACACAGCCGGGCGAGTACTCTCCAGATTTCCGGATCTTAGTCATATAAACAGCAAGGATTTCACCCATGAGTTCGACACTCTGGCTTATTATAGGCTGCGGTATCCTGTCTATCGTCTACGCT
>JBCCVY010000210.1:0-6614 GCA_039194725.1 Pseudomonadota bacterium | reverse complement strand
GGCCGACCATCTGCCCGGCCTGATCCGCAAGGTCGAGGCCGAGGGCCGCAAGGTGCTGTGGTCGTGCGATCCCATGCACGGCAATGTCATCAAGGCATCCAGCGGCTACAAGACGAGGCCGTTTGACGCGATTCTTTCGGAGGTTCGCGACTTCCTGTCCATCCACAGGGCTGAAGGCACACATGCCGGCGGCATCCATGTGGAAATGACTGGCCAGAACGTCACCGAATGCACTGGTGGGGCCCGTGAAGTGTCGGATGATGACCTTGCCGACCGCTATCACACCCATTGTGATCCGCGTCTCAATGCCGATCAGGCGCTCGAACTGGCGTTCCTGGTGGCAGAAGAACTGCGCAAGTCAGTGGGGCCGGATTCGAACGAGACCAACGAGTCCAGCTTTGAGGCCGCCGAGTAGACGTTCGATCGGCGGCAAAGCATTTGCGGACGCCGGCCGGGCCGGTGTCCGCAAACATCAAACTGATCTATGAAGCCGACGGCAGCGCGACCCGTAATTTCAGGGTCTCAGGCAACAGGCATATTTCATCTGAGCAGGTCTGCACCTGCAGCCTGGCTTCGACGGGACCTGTCACGGGTTTGTCGAAGCGGGCCGTGATCTCCACCTGGTTTTCCAGAAGCGCCATGGGCTTGTCGTTGAAAGCGAGCTTCTTGGTCTCCGGTTGCGGATAGCTCACGCTTGCTGTCTTTGCAGCTTCTCCGGTGCCGGAGATGTCCAGCTTGGTCGCCACCAGGTAATCTTCCAGCGGGGCATGCGAGTTCACATGCCAGCCGTCAGCGACCTGCAGCCGAATGACCAGGCTCTTGCGATCATCTGCCGGGACCAGCCGGGCGGTCACGACACCGTTGCCGGCAAACTGCACGACACCGGTCTGTCCATGCAGGAAGCTGTCGGAAGCCGACAGGATGGACGCGCCGCTGGTTGGCGTGCTGGCCGCAATGCCGGACAGTGAGGCAATGGTCTGTTCGGTGGCACGATGCATGTCCGGGGTGCCGGCACGCTGCCCAAACCTCACCATTGCATCGAGCGCTGCGCCGTTGCCGGACGGCTGATCGACGTCTGACCGGGGTTTTGTGCGCGCAAACCCTGCGGCTTCACGTGTGCCGAAGAAATCACCGGTTTCGGAATCCTGAAAGTTCTTGCGCATTTGGGTCAGCAGGGCCTTGGCACGGTCCAGCCACATCTTGTCGCCGGTAGCATCGTGGATGAACAGATAGCCGCGCGCCATCTGGGCATAGTCGTCCAGTTCGCCCTCGACATCATTGATGCCTTCAAAGTGGCTGCGATGCAGCATGCCATCGGCATCGTGCATTGTCGTCCAGATGAATTCCCCGGCTTTGACGGCGGCATCGCGGTAGGTCGCGTCGTCCAGCAATATCGCCGCCTGGGCCATGCTGGCGATCATCATGCCGTTCCAGTTGGCCAGGATTTTCTCATCCCTGACGGGTTTTTGCCGTGGCTTGCGAACCTCGGCAAGCTTGGCAAATATCCGGTCGAGCCTGGGGACCGACTGGCCGCGCACACTGTCCAGGTTGAGTATGACCTTGCCGGCCATGTCGCCATCTGCAATCAGGCCGAAAGTTTCGAGCGCGAACTCGGCGTCCTGTTTGCCAAGCGCACTTTCCAGTTGCTCCGGGGTCCATACATAGTAGGTGCCTTCCTCACCTTCGGAGTCCGCATCGCGGGCCGTGTAGAAACCGCCTTGTGGAGAGGTCAGGTCAGCCAGCACATAGTCGATGGTCTTGCGCGCCGTCGCCGCGTATTCATGTTTTCCGGTCAGGCGATACGCAGTAAGGTAGACTTCGGTGTTTAGGGCCTGATCGTTGAGCATTTTTTCAAAATGCGGCACGCGCCATCCCGGATCGATTGCATAGCGATGGAATCCGCCTTCGATGTGATCATGAATACCGCCGTTGAGGCCCGACTGCAGGGTCCTTTCCACCGCATCCAGAACGTCTGTGTCACCGGTGCGTTCAGCCTGCTGCAGCATGAAGGCAAGCACGGTTGGCCGGAAGAATCTCGGGCCGTCACCGAGACCACCGGCAAAGGCGTCGAATTGCCCCGACAGGGTCTTCGCTGCCGTCGCCATCAGGGCAGGGGTCAGGGTTTGCGCTTCCTGCTGGCGGTTGAGGTAACCTTCGAGAAGTGTTGCAAGGCGCTCGCCTTCCGCCACGACGGCCGGGTTTTCCTGAGCCCAGCTGTCGGTGACACCCTTCAACAGCCCGGCAAAATCTGCCGGCGGAATGTATCCGGTTCCATAAAATGGTTTCAGGTCCGGCGTCAGGAACATGTTGTTGGGCCACCCGCCGCGCTGGGTCAGCAGTTCCGTGACCAGCATGTAGGTGTCATCGAGCGCAGTGCGCTGTTCCCGGTCCACCAGTACCGGCACAAACTTCTCGTTGATGGTTTTGGCGATGGCCTCATCGTTGAAGTGCTTTTCCTGCATCACGTGACACCAGTGACAGGCGGTGTAGCCAAACGAGACAAACAGCGGCAGCTTCTTTTCCCTGGCCTGCTTGAAAGCCTCTTCTCCCCAGTCATACCAGCGCACCAGGTCTTTTGAGTGCGACCTCAGATAGGGCGAGCTGCTCGTCGCCATGCGCGGGTTGTCATCTGCCTTGCCGACAAACTTGGCATTGGCGGCCGCACTATGGATGAGCAGGGCAAGCAGAATTGCCAGAATTGCAACCGGGCGGGAGGCGGGCCTGAAATGCGGCATCTGATGAATTTCCCTGAACAATGGAAAGGCTGTTGCCTGAATAGGTAACAGCCTTGTCCGTCTGGAGGAATTCACGATGGCGTGGGGTTTTCTGCCCCAGGGTAAGGTCAGGCGGGCAACGCCAATGCCTGCCTGAACGAAACCAGGCGCCGGCTCTTTTCATCCCACAATGTCAGCGGAATGCATTTCAGGCTCTCCCAGAACGTCAATCGGCCGATCGACTTCAACTCCGGATAGTCCGCCATGACCTGCGGCAGCTTGTGGAACGGTACCCGGCTTGACAGGTGATGAACATGATGGATGCCGATATTGCCGGTCAGCCACATCAATGGCTTGGGCAGATCATAGAACGAACTGCCGTGCAGAGCAGAGTGCTCATGCTCCCAGTTTTCCGTGGGGTCCCACTGCGTGGTGTCGAACTGATGCTGTACATAGAACAGCCACACGCCGATGGAGGCACCCAGCGCGACAATCGGCAGCTGGATCATGATGAACGCTTTGAAGCCGATGAAGTAGATGACGATCGAATACAAGGCCACAATGCTCAGATTCGTGGTCATGATGCTGATCCACTGATCACGGCCAAGGCTGAGCGCCCAGATCGGAAACCGGTGCCGGATAATGAACAGGTAGGCGGGACCGATTACAAACAGGATGAGAGGATTCCGGTACAGCCTGTAACGAAATCTGCTGAGCGGACTCAAGGCGTTGTACTCGGCGATGGTGAGGGTTTCTATGTCGCCGAAGCCGCGCTTGTCCAGATTGCCTGACCCGGCATGGTGCAGCGCATGTGCATAGCGCCAGTATTCATAAGGCGTCATGGTCAGCACGCCCATACAGCGCCCGACCCAGTTGTTCACGCTGCGTGATGAAAACATGGCCCGATGACCGCAATCATGCTGGATGATGAACAGCCGCACCATCAAGCAGGCGGCGACCGGCACCAGCAGCAGGGTCAGCCAGTAGCTGATACTCATGACCGCGTACATGGCCAGCCAGATGCCCACGAAGGGAACAAGTGTCAGGATGATCTCCACAACAGCCTGTCGGTCGTCGGCGCTTCTGTAAGGTGCAAGCTTCTGCACCCACGCGCGCTCGGCGGCAGTCAAAACGAGTTTCTTTTCAAAATGAATACCACCCCGGTATGAATCGAATGTCGTCGTCCGTGCGCACTGTATTGCAGCCCCGCGCCAAGAGAGCAATCGCTTTCTGGCGTTTCTGCCGGGTTTGTGATCGAAAAGTGTTCGAACGGCGATGCGGGTTACACAATCCCCGATTTGCGGAGCGCGTCGACTTCGCTGTGATCGAACCCTAGTTCGGCCAATACCTCTTCGGTGTGTTCGCCCACATGCGGCGGCGGGCGCTGCAGGTCCGGTGAACCGTGATCGTACGAAAACGCCGCCACTGGAAACGCCGGTGGACCCTGATCGGCCCCGGGCCCGCCTGCCTGCTGCACGACACGGCGCGACTTCACCTGCTCGTGGCCCAGCGCTTCGTCCAGGGTACGCACCCTGGCAGCCGGCACCCTGGCTTCGTTGAGCAGGGTTTCCCATTGCTCGGCGTCGCGCGCTTTCAGGTGGTGTGAGATGAGGTCTGCGTCCGCCGTCACCATGTCACCGATTCTGGCGCGAGATGCCCGCAGTACCTGCTTGGCACGTTCAGATTCCCCCAAAGCCGCCAGCAATCGCGACAATTGCCGGTTCGTCCACGCGCCGATCATGAGCAGGCCATCGGCTGTTTCAAATGTCCGGTAGCCGGCATAATGGGGGTGGTTGTTGCCGTGCGGCTGCGGCGGTTTTCCGGTGGTCAGCGTGTCGGTCACATTGGCGCTCATCAGCATCAGGGCGGCATCCAGCATGGACACATCGATACGTTGACCCTTGCCGGTTTTTTGCCGTTGCAGCAAGGCGGCGGAGATAGCAAGCGCGGCCTGCGCGCCGGTGCCGTAGTCAACCATTGGCGGTCCCACCCGAACCGGACCGGTGTCCGGCGTGCCGTTGGCGCTCATCAAGCCGGAAAACGCCTGGATAACCACGTCATAGGCTGGGTGATTGGCTTTTGGTCCGGTTCGGCCGAATCCGGTCAGCGTGCAGTAGATCAGGTCCGGCTTGATAGCCGCAACGGCACCATAGCCAAAGCCGAGCCCTTCCAGCGCGTCACCTGCGTAGTTTTGCACCAGCACATCTGCCGTTTCGATCAGGCGGCGTAGAATCTGGCGCCCGGCCTCGTCGTTCAAGTTGAGACTGATCGCGCGTTTGCCGGCGTTCTGGGCCTGGAAGTAGGTTCCCTATCCCGCATCGATTAGCTGAGGTACAACCCCTTCTTCGCGGGTCATGTCGGGGTTGTGCGGTGGTTCGATCTTGATCACATCGGCGCCAAGAACGCCAAGCTGGTAGGTGCAGAACGGTCCGGCCAGCACATGCGTCAGGTCCAGCACCCGGATTCCCTCGAGCGGTTTCATGATGTTCATCCCATAGCATCAAGCAGCAGCGTTTCAGCCATTGCGTCACAAGCCGCCCGCCGGTGCAACCGGATTATCGCACGCGTGCGGTGCCGGCCTGTTTCAGGTTGAGCAGATTGCCCAGCAGGATCAGCGTGGCTCCCGCCACCGTATAGACATCAATACCTTCTGAATAAATCAGCCAGCCGGCGATGGCGCTCGCCGGAACCCGGATGAAATCCATCGGAACCACGACGGTCGCATCGGCATACAGCATGGCCCGGGTCATGCAGTAATGAGAAAATGTACCGCAGAACGCCACGGCCAGAACAAAGCCCCACAGGTGGCTCGGCACCGGCTGCCACACCAGGTAGGCCGGAACGGCGCCGATCACAGCCTGTATCACCAGCATCCAGAACAGGATGCGCACAACACTGTCGGTGCGCGTCAGGGCTTTGATCATGACCACGGACACGGCAAAACCAATTGACGACGCCAACGCCCAGGCTTGGCCGGGATCAATGCTGCCGGCCTCCGGGCGCACGATGATCAACACCCCCAGAACACCGAACAGAATTGCCGCGATTTTCCAGGCGTTCATTCGCTCGCCGAGGAAAACCATGGCCAGGATTGCGGTCCAGATCGGCATGGTGAACTCGATCGAAATGACCTGGGCCAGCGGTATCAGGCCAAGCGCCACAAACCATGAGTACTGCGCCCCGTAGTGTACGACATTGCGCGCTAGGTGGCGAACCGGGAAGGCGGTCTTCATGCTCTTCAGTCCACCATGCAAGTGGACCAGCGGGTAGATCAGCACGATGCCGATCAGCGCCCGCAACTCCATCACCTGAAATGCGTCAAGCTCTCGCGTCACTTCACGGCCGACCACGGCCATGGTCAGCATGAGGGTGATCCAGCCGGCCATCCAGCAGGCCGCCTTGAGGTTTGAAGGGGCAGGTGAAGTCATGAGGGTTCAGCGTATAGGCGTTTATGCGCGTGCTGAAAACCGGTTTTGCACCGCGGTGAACAAAAATGAGCGCTGACCTTGAGTTGGCCGGGCGGGGAGTGGAGTTCTATCTCGGGGTCGCGGTGGCGGTTTCACTTGTCGCCAGAGCCTTCAGGCCGCGTTCCTTGCACAGGTGCAAGGCCGCCTTGCAGTCCTGGTCATTGTCCACCGAGTTTCGAGCACGCACGAACAGTGCAGTGGGTTCCAGCACCAGATCGCCGATTTCTTTTGCCTCGGCCAACGCCTGCGCGGCAAGGTCACATGCCTGGGTCCGGTCGCCCTCAGCGCTGCTTAACTCTGCCCGGCGTAAAGTGATCCAGGCGAGAAACTGTTTGAGGTTCAGTCGCCTTGCCATTGCAGACTGCCGGGTCAAAAGCGCTCGCGCATCCGAAACACGACCGAGCGAGAGATAGGCCGGTGCCGCGTCGCAGGC
>JBCCVY010000209.1:0-6630 GCA_039194725.1 Pseudomonadota bacterium | reverse complement strand
GCTGCCTGGTCGACGCCGGGTTACTGGCAGGGCAAGGAGCCGTCTCTGGCGCTGTTCTCGGCCGTGCCGTTCGGTCCGGACGCCCGCGAATACGGTGCCTGGCTGATTCATGGCGAAGGCGAAAAGCTGATGCAGAAAGTGTATGCGAAGCACAACATACACTCCATAATCTGTGGCGTGATTGCACCGGAAGCCTCCGGTTGGTTCCGCGAGCCGCTCAAGTCCATCGATGACCTGAAGGGCAAGAAGATGCGCTTCTTCGGCCTCGGTGCGAAAGTGATGCAGAAACTAGGGGTCGACACCCAGCTGCTGGGCGCTGCCGACATCTACCCGGCGCTGGAGCGTGGCACAATTGACGCCACCGAGTTTTCCATGCCGGCCATCGACTTGAATCTCGGCTTCTACCAGATCGCCAAGCACTACTACTTCCCCGGCTGGCATCAGCAGGCCACGTCGTTCGAAATGATGATCAACATGGACAAGTGGAATGCCATGAACGATCAGCAAAAGAAGATCATCGAAGTGGCATGCCGCGCCAACTATGCACTTGGCATGGCTGAAGGTGAGTACATTCAGGGCGCGGCTTTGGCTGAGTTGAAGAGCAAGGGCGTCACGGTTCACAAGTGGTCGGATGCAGATCTGGCCAAGCTGAAAGCAACCTGGGAAGAACTGGTCGTGGAAATCGCCGCTGGCGATGCAGCGTTCAAGGAAGCTTGGGAAAGCCTTCAGAAGTTCCGTGCTGAATATGCAGACTGGAAAGACCTCGGCTACTTGAAGTAGGCTGAGTCAGGCTGACAAGTGTTCCGGCCCGGTGAGCGGTGCGACATGCCGCTTCACCGGGCCGGATGGGGGTTATTGTCATGTCTGGGCCATGATCGCTTTAGAGGGCTGGGCTGTGGGTGGATTGTTCAAATTGAGTGCCGGCATAGACCGGATACTGGAGTTTTGTACCAAGGTTGGCATGTGGTGCGGCCTGGTGCTGGTGGTGGTGGTTTGCTACGACGTGCTGTCGCGTTATTTCGGCGTACCGAAACCATGGGGACTGAACTCCACGATGGTGCAGGAGTTCGAATACTGGCTGCATACCTTCCTGTTTGCGCTGGTGATCGGATATACCTACACAAAACAGGGACATGTGCGCATTGACCTGGTCAGGGACAGGTTGCCGCTTAAGGCCAAGTTCGCCATCGAGATGTTCGGCTGTGCCTTCTTCCTGATAACCTATTCCGTCGTGGCCGCCATCTACTGCTATCACTATGCATTGGCCTCGTTCTACGAGGGCGAAGCGTCGAAGTCGGTGATCGGGCTGTCTCACATCTGGATACTGAAATCTGCTTTGCCGATCCTCTTCATATTGCTCGGGCTCGCCGGTGTCTCGCAACTCATCAAGTCCACAGCTGGCTTTCTGGGCAAGCTGCCCGACGACAAGATTGCCGAGACCGTCGGGGGGGATATGTAGTCATGACGCTTGCTGAATCTCTGCCCCTGCTGATGTTCGCAGCGTTGGCTGTATTGCTGTTCTCAGGCTATCCAGTGGCATTCGTGCTGGGCGGTATTGGCCTCGGCTTTGCTTTCCTGGCCATACTGATCGATCCTTGGCTGTTTGACTGGCCGCAGTTTGGCGCCATCCCGTCGCGTATCTTCGGCGCCATAGCCGAGAACCTGATTCTGACTGCTATCCCGATGTTCATCTTCATGGGCACCATGCTGGAGCGATCTGGCGTCGCGCGGGACCTGTTGAACTGCCTGCAGGTACTGTTGCGGCGTGTGCCCGGGGGCCTTTCGCTTGCGGTCACCCTGATGGGAACCATCCTGGCGGCAACCACCGGCATCATTGGCGCCTCCGTGGTGATGATGACGCTGCTGGCCCTGCCCGTGATGCAAAAGCGCGGCTATGCGCCGACACTGTCAACCGGCACGATTGCAGCATCCGGCACGCTGGGCATTCTGATCCCGCCGTCAATCATGCTGGTCATCATGGCCGACCTGCTGGGACGGTCGGTGGGCAACTTGTTTGTTGCAGCCGTCATTCCGGGCTTCATGCTGTCGGTCATGTACTGCATCTACATCATGACACGCTGCACCATCAACACGGAGCTGGCACCCAAGCTGCCCACCGACATGGGACCGCAGAGCGCAGGTGGTGTCGCAATCATGGTCTTGCGCAGTTTCGTGCCGCCACTGGTACTGATTGTTCTGGTGCTGGGCTCGATTCTGGGCGGTTTTGCAACACCGACCGAAGCTGCCGGTGTTGGTGCCATGGGGGCCATTCTGCTGGCATTGGTCAATCTCGTCATACTGCCGACTATGGGCGTGTCGGAAATGCGGTTTGAGGGCCAGGCAGATGTTGATCTGGGCGACCGTATCGAGGGCACCTCGTTCAATGCCAGACTGAAAGGCTTCTGGAATGTTCTTACCCAGGTTGTCTATCGTGCGGCGCTGACCAACGGCATGCTGTTCGGCATTTTCATCGGCGCAACACTGTTCTCGTTCGTGTTCCGGTCACTGGGCGGCGACGACATTGTCATTCATCTGGTCGAATCGTTGGGGCTCGGGTCCTGGGGCCTGCTGTTCCTGCTCATGGCAATCGTCTTCTTCCTCGGCTTCTTCTTTGACTGGATCGAGATCACCCTGATCGTGCTGCCGGTGTTCTCGCCGATTATCGGCCTGCTTGATTTCGGTGATCATGTCGCAAAACAGGACGTGATATACTGGTTCGCCATCCTGCTGGCGGTGAACTTGCAGACATCGTTCCTGACGCCACCGTTTGGCTTTGCGCTGTTCTACATGAAGGCGGTGGCGCCCAAATCGATCAAGATCGAACAGATCTATCGCGGCATCATACCATTTGTGATGCTGCAACTGATCGGCCTCGGCCTGGTCATGAGCTTCCCGCAACTGGCCATGTGGTTGCCCAACAAGCTGCTCAACTGACACTCAATTCACAACTGGGGAACGGGAGCAAAAAAAGCCGGCAGAAAATTCTGCCGGCTTTTGTTTTCATCGGATACCGAAGTTATTTGCTTAGCGAAGCCAGGTAGGCGGCCACGTCTTTGCGCTGGTCTTCCTTGCGCAGCTTGAACGTCATCTTGGACCTGCCGCCGATATAGGCCTTGGGATCTGCCAGATATTCCGTCAGCTTGGCTTCATCCCATTCGCCGATCTTGTCAGCCGCCTCAGTGAGGCCTTTGCCGTACTTGTACCCGTCGACGGAAGCAGCCTTGCGCCCGACGATACCTACCAGGTGCGGCCCTACCTTGTTCTTCTCTTTCGCCACTTCATGGCATGCTTTGCATTTCTTGAAGACTTTCTCACCCTTGGCCACATCGCCTTGCGCAAACGCGCCGGTTGACATGGCACCCAGCGCCGCAGCAACAGCGACTACAAACTTAAAACGCATTTCATTCCTCCGGTATCGGTCGTTCGATGATTGCCCGCTCTCATATAGCTTTTATATGGGCTTTACGCGAATATAGCGCAACAGGATCAAAACGGTAGTTACAAGTTGCCACATCATTAATCCGTAAGGTATGGCGCAAAAAACCGCCACATAGTGGAATGAATCGTTGAAATGGCGGCCCCGGCATGCTGAATGCGGGCATAATCACGATAAACCGGGAAAATCTGTACATGGCTGAGACTGTGAAACACGGCGGTTTGACCGTCGCGAGAGATCTTTACGAATTCGTCAACAATGAAGCTCTTCCGGGAACCGGAGTGGAGCCGGACAGCTTCTGGTCGGCGGCAGATGGGATCATTCACAAGTTCTCGCCGAAAATCCGTACCCTGCTGCGCAAGCGCAAGTCACTGCAGAACAAGCTCAACCGCTGGCACCGGCAACGGGCCGGCCAGGCCATCAACCCCGGTGAATACCGAAGCTTCCTGGAAGAGATCGGCTACCTGGTGCCAGACAAGGGCGACTGCAGGATAGCCACCCGCAACACCGACGACGAAATCGCTAAGGTGGCAGGCTCGCAGCTGGTCGTGCCGGTGATGAATGCGCGTTATGCGCTCAACGCCGCCAATGCCCGTTACGGTTCGCTGTATGACGCGTTGTATGGCACCGACGCTATCTCGGAGGACGACGGCGCCGAGCGCGGCGGCAGCTTCAATCCGGTGCGCGGCCGGAAGGTGATCGCCTGGGCGCGCCAGTTTCTCGATGATGCCGTGCCGCTGTTCGGCGGCAGCCATGCCGATGTGACGCGCTATTTCGTCAAGGGCCGCAAGCTGGCCGTATCGCTGTCATCCGGCTCGGTCACCGGCCTGGTCGACAACGCCCAGTTCAAGGGGTTTAGGGGCGACAAGGCCAATCCGACCGCCATCCTGTTGGTCAATAACGGCCTGCACATCGAAATTGCCATCGACCGCACCCATGTTATCGGCGGCTCTGATGATGCCGGGGTCGCCGACGTGGTCATTGAAAGCGCCATGTCGACCATCATGGACTGCGAAGATTCCGTCGCCGCTGTCGATACCGAAGACAAGCTGGTCGTCTACCGCAATTGGCTCGGCCTGATGAAAGGTGATCTGACCGACACCTTTGAAAAGGGCGGCATGATGATGACCCGCAAACTGGTGGCTGACCGAGAGTACACAGCTGTCAACGGCAAGCCGCTGGCGCTGCACTCGCGCTCGTTGATGCTGGTGCGCAATGTCGGCTTGCTGATGACCATCGGCACCATCACTGACAGCGCCGGCAACGACATCCCCGAAACCCTGCTCGACGCGTTGGTCAACACGGCCATCGCCTTGCACGATGTCGGGCCCAACGGGGCGTTCCGGAACTCCCGCAAGGGCTCGGTTTACGTGGTCGTGCCCAAGATGCACGGGCCTAGGGAAGCCGCCCTGGTCAACCAGCTCTACACGGCCATCGAGAAAGCCTTCGCCATGAAACGCAACACCGTGAAGATGGGTATCATGGACGAGGAGCGCCGCACCACCATCAACCTCAAGGAATGCATCCGGGCGGCGCGCTCGCGGGTGTTCTTCATCAATACCGGTTTCCTCGACCGCACCGGCGACGAGATCCACACCTCCATGGAGGCCGGCCCGATGATCCGCAAGGCCGACATGAAGGCGTCGACCTGGATCGATGCCTATGAGCGCTGGAACGTGGATGTCGGCCTTGAGTGCGGCTTGCCCGGCGCCGCCCAGATCGGCAAGGGCATGTGGGCCATGCCGGACCTGATGGCCGACATGCTGGAGCAGAAGATCGTGCATCCGAAGGCCGGCGCCAACACTGCCTGGGTACCGTCGCCGACGGCGGCCACGCTGCATGCGACCCATTACCACCAGGTCAATGTGACCGAAGTGCAGAAAGCACTGGCGTCGCGCGAGAAGGCCAAGCTGGAGGACATCCTGTCGATCCCGCTGGCACCGAACCCGAACTGGGACCGCAAGGAAATCCAGAACGAGATCGAGAACAACTGCCAGGGCATTCTCGGCTACGTGGTGCGCTGGGTCGACCAGGGCGTCGGCTGCTCCAAGGTGCCGGACATCAACAATGTCGGCCTGATGGAAGACCGCGCCACGCTGCGGATTTCCGCCCAGTACCTGGCCAACTGGCTGCGCCACAAAGTGGTCACAAGGGGCAAGGTGATGAAGGCCATGAAGAAGATGGCGGCAATCGTCGACCAGCAGAATGCCGGCGACCCGGCCTACCGGCCCATGGCCGACGACTTTGACAACTCCATCGCATTCAAGGCAGCCTGCGACCTGGTGTTCGAGGGCCGCAAGCAGCCATCCGGTTATACCGAACCGGTATTGCATGCCCGGCGCATTGAGTTGAAGGCGAAGGCATGAATATAGGCTTCATCGGTTTGGGTGCCATGGGTCTTCCCATGGCTGTCAATCTGGTCAAGACCGGCCATACGGTTACCGCGTTTGACATCAACCGGGAGGCACTCAACGCATTTGCCGGCGATGGCGGCCAGGTTGCCGCCAGTGCCGCGGATGCCGCCCGGGCGGCGGAGTTTTTCGTGCTGATGGTGGTCAATGGCGACCAGGCCGACGATGTGCTGTTCGGGTCCGGCCAGGCGGCTGAAGCCCTGCCGCCGGGCGCCTGTGTCATCGCCTCGTGCACCCAGCCGCCGGCGCAGGCAAAGGCCCTGGGCGAGAAGCTGGCGCAGCACCAGCTGACACTTGTGGACGCCCCGGTCTCAGGCGGCGTGGCCGGCGCACAAACCGGCACGCTGACCATCATGGCGTCGTGTCCCGCACATGTGTTCGAAACCGCCCGGCCGCTGCTCGACGGTGTCGGCCGCAACATCTTCCATGTCGGCGAGGAGCACGGCGCCGGCTCCACCGCCAAGCTGATCAACCAGTTGCTGTGCGGCGTTCATATCGCCGCCGCGGCCGAAGCGCTGCAACTGGCCGAAGCCGCCGGCGTCAGCCCGAAGTCGGTGTTCGACATCGTATCGGTATCCGCGGCGTCGAGCTGGATGCTCAATGATCGCGGTCCGCGCATGCTGGAGGACGATCCCGAAGTGCGCTCCGCGGTGGACATATTCGTCAAGGACCTCGGCATCGTGCTTGATCACGGCCGCGCCGCGCGCCACGGGCTGCCGTTGTCGGCCGCTGCCCACCAGATGTTCCTGGCCGCATCCGGCGCCGGCCTCGGCCGGGCCGACG
>JBCCVY010000208.1:0-6639 GCA_039194725.1 Pseudomonadota bacterium | reverse complement strand
GCCGTCCGACCATCCAGTGATACCACCTGGTTGACTGCCATGAGGCACCATCATGGAAATGCGCTTGCAAGGACTGGTAAAACACATAGTTGTCCAACGGGACCATACCGCAGACATCGTCAGCGGCCGGTTCGTAGACCGAACACCAGAAAACCTGCCGGTCAATTGTCTGGTCCCAATCGCCGGCAAGTGCGCGGGTTTTGGGTCTGGCAAGTATGCGTTGTGAATCGCGAAACTCAGGATACTGGATGTACCCGACGTTTCCTGGGTCTATTGAGACACGCCGATAACGCCGGGGCACAAGGGTTCTCAACAGCCTCTGCTTTTTGTTGTCCTGTGCCATGGTGACATTTCACCCGGCTTGCTTTTCAGCGTGGAAGAACAGTCTGTGCGGCTCCGACTTGCTGTGGGCCAGCACCTTGGCAGCAGACACCTGCCACT
Source organism: Pseudomonadota bacterium (assembly GCA_039194725.1). Classification (GTDB taxonomy): domain Bacteria; phylum Pseudomonadota; class Alphaproteobacteria; order Rhizobiales; family Aestuariivirgaceae; genus Anderseniella. The sequence continues at coordinate 6,198 of JBCCVY010000208.1, read as the reverse complement.
GCTCGCCAAGCTCTGAACGGAACAGCTCCTGGTGCCATCTTTCAGCATCCGCTGTATCAAAGTCGGTAAACGGCGGCGCAGGATTGCCCTGGTCGGTGTAGCGGGCACGCCGGGTACTGCCCTCGATGAACAGGCGGCCGGTCTTTTCTCCACACGCCCGCAGCACCGATCGCATGAACTGCTCACCTTCAAAGGCATAGATTCGATGCAGGACGCTCAACAACAAGATGGCGTCCCAATGCAATGTCGAGCGGACAAACTCCGGTGTCACCGATGTCCGCATATAGGCGGTGCCGGGCGCACTCCTGGCGCAGGCGATCTTGTGTTCCTTTTCGAACTTTTCCGCGCCGACGACAAAGTGCCCTTTGGATGCAAGGAAGTTGGAGGTCTCGCCAAGATTGGACCCGATGTCCAGTATCCAGGCGTGCTCTTTGCCGATACCGGAAGCAATAAGCTGATTGCGTTCGTTGAACGAAGAATGGCGCGAACCGAAATTGAGGTGCCGGCGGAACTTCGGAAGCTTCATGGTGTACGGTTACCTTGCAACGATTGGTGGCATGCAGACATAGACGACTTACCGATGGACTCCAAAGCACAATCGGCTTCATGGGCGAATGGAATTTGCTTTCATGTCTTCAAGGCCGGCAATAATGCTTTGCCAGCGCGGGCTGTCGATATCAACCTCCCAATCGAGCTTGTGCATCGCTGTCTTCCGGGATGCAATGAATTGCAAAATCTCTTCAACCGGCACGCCCTTTTTCTGACTGTGCTTCAACGTCAGCGGAACCAGGCGGGGATGTTTTGGCGTCTCGTCCCAGATTCTGGCAAGGTCCGGGCTTCCGTGAAACGCTTTCGAGAACAGGTAGTGCTGGGCGAAATACGGATAGATGCCGAGCACACGGACGGTTGCCGGGTGGAACCAGCCGCCAGTGGTCCGGGTCGTCAGCCCGAATGGAAACTTGAACGCATGGTAGATCCATCTCCCCGCCGGCCTGTTCTGTCTCGGAAATCTGTTCTGCGCGAAAAACGACAGCATCTGATCGCGGACCGCGACCACAAGCCGGTTGCCGGCAACGCTTGCCAGAAACCAGTTGGACAACAGACAGTCGCGGCGAAGATTGGAAAACGCAAAGAAACCGGATTGCAGCGCCGCAGGCAGCCAGTCATTCAGTGGTTTGGCACAATAGATTGAGGCATCCGCCCACACACCGCCGTGCTCGGCAAGCAATGCGATGCGGATAAGGTCGGCCTTGTGCTGTATGCCGATGTCGTCTCGGGACATGTCTATTGATTGATCCAGGGAAATGACCCCTGAAACACTGTCTGCATCCAGCACCTGGACCTGCCAGTCCGGGTTGAAGTCCCGCCAGGACTGAATGCATTTTGCCACCAGCGGCGGTGCGGCAGCCTCACCCTGATGCCAGTACATCCAAATCGTCTTGGGCAATGTCATGATGGTTGTTTCTTGCGGTCAGGTGGTTTTCCCGACAGCTAATACCACAGTTGTCTGCCATGGCCACAACTCGCTCTAAGCCAGGATATCGAACCGTTTTGCATCCGCGGTAATCAGGACAGGCAGATGGCAGGCAGTTTCGCCGTCAACCTGCACCGGCGTGGTATCGTCGCCGTCAATTTCGATTGATCGGACCTGCTGCAGAAACGTGACGTCGGTTCGTGACTGCAATCGGTCCAGCAACATTGCCAGCCCGTATCGCAATGCCGCGATCCGGCCCGGTTTGTGGAGGATGACCACACACAAACGGCCATTGCCCAGATCGTTCTGCGGCGCGACGACGTGGCTGCCCGCATAGTAGCGGCCGTTGATGATTATCGCCCCTACCCCTGAGTACTCTTTGTTGTCGATTGTCATCTTGTAGACGGGGTAGCTGTGGGCAATCAACGTGCGCACGGCGGCCAGTGCAAAGGCCAGTTTGCCGGTCAATTTCTTGACCGAAGGGCTCACCGAGGCCACAACGTCAGCGTCAAAGCCCACACCTGCTGTAAACGCGAACAGCTTGTTGTTCACCCGGCCAGCGCACAATTGTCTTGTCCGGCCGGCCACAATGACATCTGCCAGCGCTTCGGCGTCAACAACAAGCCCCAGGTCCAATGCCACGACGTTGGCGGTGCCGGTTGCGATCAGGGCCAGAACAGGCGGTTGTCCGGCCAATCCGTTGATGGCCCCCATCAGCGAGCCGTCGCCACCCGCAATCACCACAACATCCCAATCATCGGCAACGAAGTCGCGATACAAGGCAGACAACCGGGACTGTGAGGCAGTGGCGATCAGTGTCACGTCGCACTGCCTGGTTTCCAGCGCACATTTGACCGCCGCAATATGACTTGCCGCCCCCCTGCCCGCCGCAGGATTGTGAATGATCAGTATGCGTTTACCCACCACCGGAGACTTCGTCAGAAGCGCTGCGAAAACGGCTGGCCGTTGTCACGACAACGATGAAAGTCACGCACGCAACACCATAACCAGCCCATTGTGGATCTCAGACTGCTAAAAGCCCAGCGGCATCAGCTTGTAGCCCTGATCGGTACGATAGCCAAAGCCGTCATGACGCGTGCGGTAGCAGATTTCCTTGCTCTCGCGGCGCTGCTTAATGCGCGAACACAGGCTGTTGTTTTCATCGTCAATGCGCCATTCGCCATAGACCACGCGGCCCTTGGTCGACAGCATCCGCATCTCGCCGGACTTGCGGTAGATGATCTTGCCGCTGAGCCTGCCGCGGAAGGCGAGCTCCTGGCCGACCAGTTCTTTCATGATCTCGCCGCCCGACATCCAGTCGGCAGCGATCACATTCTGCGGCAGCAACATAGCTGCAGCGCTTAACGCGATTAGCAGTGATTTCTTCATTTCAAGGCTCCCCAGCCAATTGGAGCGCTCCAGAACCGGTGCTCCGAACTTCAATTGCAGCATCGCCGTGCCCGCGTAACCTAGCGGCAGGCATGCCAGTGTGAGGTGCCGGTCCGGGTCGGAGTCGTTGTCCTGCTTGCGTTTGAGTCTTTTTGTCTTTGTTACAAGTCCGGATCAGGCACGGCGTAATAAAGTCAACTGGGACCAAACAAGAAACAGCACAGGCCTGTATGTGAGGCCTGTCACATCACTCGTTCAAACCGGGAACACCCGGCCTGCTCGCAAGGCTAGAAGCTAAATGCCGCTCGTTGCCCTACCGGCCCCATGAAAAGAACCGGCAATCATCATCGGCGTCGCATCCTTAACAAACGATTAAGACACCGATGAACAATCCCAGCGTCTGCGCTCAACCTGCTTATCTCACCCAACAGGACGAGAGCCGACTCTTACACTCTAGGACAGATTCGAAGTGGATTACAACCGCCGGAAATCCCCTATTCCGCCGCCTGTGGAAGGCGTCCAGACAGAGCCTGCGGCTGCGGTCCGCCGGTGGCCCAGTCAAGCAGTTCCGCAGTGTGCACGACCGGGATGCCGGTGCCGTTCGATATCTGCATCATGCAGCCGATGTTGCCGGCGGAGATCACGTCCCGGGTCAGTGCCTCCAGGGTTGCCACCTTGCGGTTTTTCAGTTCGGCGGAAATTTCCGGCTGCATGATGTTGTAGGTGCCGGCCGACCCGCAACACAGGTGCGGATCGGCGGGCTCCAACACCGTGAAGCCGGCCGCCTTGAGCAGGGATTTGGGATGGGTCTTGATCTGCTGGCCATGCTGCAGCGAACACGCGGCATGATAGGCGACCTTCATGCCGGACACGCTTGCCTCATTGAGACCGAGCTCCACCATGACCTCGGAGATGTCACGGGCCAATTTCGATATGATTGCTGCATCTTCAGCCAGCGCGTCGTTGCGGAACATGTGACCATAGTCCTTGACCGTCGTGCCGCAACCGGATGTGTTGATGATCACCGCATCCAGGCCCGCGCCGCGATACTCCTTCATCCAAGCCTTGATGTTGGCAGCCGCAGACGCGTGGCTTTCGCTGGTTTTGCCCATGTGATGGGTGAGCGCACCGCAGCAGCCGATGCCCTTGGCGATGACCACGTCGCAGCCGTGCCGGGTCAGCAGCCTGATGGTGGCTTCATTGATATCCGTGTTCAGGGCGCGCTGGGCGCACCCGGTCAGCAGCGCGACCCGTTTGCGGCGCTCTCCTTCGGCCTTGAACACCTGCGGCAGGTCCATCGGGCTGGGTGACGGCAGGTCGGACGGGGCCAGCGACACCATCGCCTTCAATCTGCCCGGCAGATAGGATGCAAACGGCTTGGCGAACCTGGCGCCGAACATGGCCAGCCGGAACCGGCCGGGATAGGGCAACACCTGCACCAGCAGCCAGCGCAACAGCCGTTCCGGCAGCGGCCGGGTATAGGTCTGCTCGATGTATTCGCGCGCATGGTCAACCAGGTGCATGTAGTGCACGCCGGACGGACAGGTCGACATGCATGACAGGCACGACAGGCAGCGGTCTATGTGCTTGACCGTCTTGGCATCTGCCGGACGGCCCTTTTCCAGCATGTCCTTCATCAGATAGATGCGGCCGCGCGGGCTGTCCAGTTCATCACCGAGCACCTGGTAAGTCGGACAGGTGGCAGTGCAAAACCCGCAATGCACGCAGGTGCGCAAGACCTGGTTCGACCGCTTGATGGCCGGATCCTTCAATTGCTCAGGAGTAAAGTTAGTCTGCATTGATTATCCCATCCGGCCGGGGTTCAAGATACCGTGCGGATCAAATCGCGACCTGAGACCGGCGCTGATCTTCGCCAGCGGTGCCGGCTCCGGCTGGAAAACACCGAGTTTCTTCGCGGTCGCGTCACCTGAACGGATTAACGTCGCATGGCCGTCAATGCCATTCATGACAGCCCTAACATCTTGCCCTTCCGGCACACAGGCCCACACAAGGCCTCCGCCCCAGTCAAACTGAACCTGCACATCACTGCCCAGAAGGTTCGCGAGTTTAGGACCGTCTGACGGTTTGACGGATATGCGCCATATGTCGCCCTTTCCGGCTGCAACAGCTTCAGCATCGCGAATCTGCCGCCACAATTCTCCTGACCTGGCTTGGTCATTTTCAACGGTCACATCACCGAAACTGCCGAGCAGGTCCTGCAGTTTGCCCGACCGGTACTTGACCGATCCTTCGAAACCTTCAACACGGATACAGGTGCGCGAGGGCTGATCGGCATTGGCCGCCAGATGCGCGGCCCCGTTCACATCATAAGGTGCAGTCAGGGCTGCACTCATCGCCGCGCCAGCGCCCCCGTTGTCGAGACCGTCGATGACAATCGTTGCACTGGCTTCCGGCAGAGGCAGCACCTTGAACGCGACCTCGGTGAGTACCCCCAGCGTGCCGTGACTGCCGGCCATCAGCTTGACAAGGTCATACCCGGTGACATTCTTCATCACCCTGCCGCCGTTCTTGACGATGGTGCCTTCACCATCGACAAAACGTACGCCGATCAGCGAGTCCCGGCACGCCCCTGCCTGGATGCGGCGCGGGCCGGAAATGTTGGCCGCGACCACGCCGCCGATGGTCGACTTGCCATTGGTGCCATACAGGGCGCGGTGGTCCATGGGCTCAAACGGCAGTCTCTGGCCTTCCTTGGCGAGCGTCTGGTCGATTGTCTCCAGCGGTGTGCCGGCAGCCGCGACAATGGTCAGCGCGCCGGGCTCATACAGGGACACGCCGGTCAGGCCGGTGGTATCGAGCACTTCGCCGGTTACGCCATGGCCCAGCCCTGCCCGCGAGCCGCCGCCGCGAATCTGCAGTTTCGTGCCTTTTGTCGCCGACGCCTCGACGGCGTCAGCCAGCTCCTGCTCCGATTTGGGTTTCATGCTGCCTCGCGCCGCGCCCTGGTTGTGACCAGCGGGAACACCTTGGCCGGATTGAGCAGCCATCCGGGATCAAACACATCCTTGACCCGCACCTGCGCTTCCAGGTCGCCTTCGTTGTACTGGGTCAGCATCAGGTCGCGCTTTTCGACACCGACGCCATGTTCGCCGGTGAGGCAACCGCCAACTTCAACGCACAGTTTGAGAATCTCCGCGCCCATAGCCTCGCAGGTCTCCAGGTCGCCCGGCTTGTTGGCGTCAAACAGGATCAGCGGGTGCAGGTTGCCGTCGCCGGCATGGAACACATTGGCCACGTCGAGGCCGTACTCGTCCGACAGCTCCTGCATGCGGCGCAGCACCAGGGGAAGCTGGCTGACCGGGATGGTGCCATCG
>JBCCVY010000207.1:0-6641 GCA_039194725.1 Pseudomonadota bacterium | reverse complement strand
TGTCGCCCGCCTTCAGCCGGTCACCGACACGAACCAGCGGGCGCTGGTTGATGCAGGTGTGCTGGTTGGAGCGCTGGAACTTGTACAGTGTGTAGATGTCCACACCGGACTTGGTCGGATCGGTCTCTTCGGTGGCCCGGATAACGATACGCTTTGCATCGACCTGGTCCACGACACCTGACCGGCGCGCCGTGATGGCGGCACCGGAGTCCCGCGCCACAACCGCTTCCATGCCGGTGCCGACCAGCGGCGCATCCGTGCGCACAAGCGGCACAGCCTGACGCTGCATGTTCGATCCCATGAGGGCGCGGTTGGCGTCATCGTTTTCCAGGAACGGGATCAGGGCCGCGGCCACTGACACGAGCTGCTTCGGTGACACGTCGACATAATCGACCCGCTCCGCCGGCACCGTGATCACCTCGCCATGCTGGCGAACCAGCACCAGGTCCTCGGCAAACTTGCCGTCCTTGGTCAGCTCGACGTTGGCTTGTGCGATGTGCGGCTTGGTCTCCTCGATGGCCGACAGATAGACAACCTCGTCGGACACCTTGCCCTTAATCACCTTGCGGTACGGCGTCTCGATGAAGCCGTATTTGTTGACGCGGGCGAACGTGGCCAGCGAGTTGATCAGGCCGATGTTGGGGCCTTCAGGCGTTTCAATCGGGCAGATCCGGCCATAGTGGGTCGGATGCACGTCACGAACCTCGAAACCGGCTCTCTCACGGGTCAGACCGCCCGGGCCAAGCGCTGACAGGCGGCGCTTGTGGGTGATTTCCGACAGCGGGTTGGTCTGGTCCATGAACTGCGACAGCTGCGAAGAACCGAAGAACTCGCGCACGGCGGCAGCCGCCGGCTTGGCGTTGATCAGATCATGCGGCATGACGGTGTCGATATCCACCGAAGACATGCGCTCCTTGATGGCCCGTTCCATGCGGATCAGGCCAAGGCGATACTGGTTCTCCATCAGTTCGCCGACCGAGCGCACACGGCGGTTGCCGAGGTGGTCGATGTCGTCGATTTCACCCTTGCTGTCACGCAGTTCGGCCAATGTCTTTACAACTGCAATGATGTCTTCCTTGCGCAGTACGCGCATGGTGTCCGGCGCATCCAGCTCAAGACGCATGTTCATCTTGACGCGGCCAACCGACGACAGGTCATAGCGTTCCGGATCAAAGAACAGACCGTTGAACAGTGCCTCGGCCGTTTCACGCGTCGGCGGTTCGCCGGGACGCATAACCCGATAGATGTCCACAAGCGCCTGTTCGTAGCTTTCCACCTTGTCCGCCATCAGGGTGTTGCGGATGTAGGCACCGGTGTTGATGTGGTCGATGTCCAGCAGGCGCAGCTCCTTGTAACCGGCTTCCTTGAGCCCGGTCATCAGGGCCTCGTCGATCTCGGTTCCGGCCTCGGCGTGAATTTCACCGGTCTTCGCATCGACCAGTTCATCCGCCACGAAGTGTCCGTACAGGCTCTCGTCGTCGACCAGCAGCTCCTTAAGGCCTTCTTCAGCCAGCTTGCGGGCCAGGCGCGGCGTGATCTTGGTGCCGGCCTCGACAACGACCTTCTTGGTCTTGGCGTCAACCAGATCGGCAGCCGGTTTCACGCCGCGATAGCGGTCCGGATCGAAAGGCATGCGCCAGCCGTCCTTCGACGCCGTGCACGTCACGGTGTTGTAGAAGGTGTGCAGGATCTCCTCGCTGTCCATGCCAAGGGCATGCAGCAATGCCGTCACCGGCAACTTGCGGCGACGGTCGATACGGACATGCACAATATCCTTAGCGTCAAACTCGAAGTCGAGCCATGAACCGCGGTAGGGAATTATGCGGGCGGCAAACAGCAGTTTGCCGGAAGAATGGGTCTTGCCCCGGTCATGGTCAAAGAACACGCCAGGCGAGCGGTGCATCTGCGACACGATAACACGCTCGGTGCCGTTGACGACGAACGTGCCGTTCTTGGTCATGAGCGGAATATCGCCCATGTACACGTCCTGCTCCTTGATGTCCTTGACGGACTTGGCACCGGTGTCTTCATCGATTTCAAACACGATGAGGCGCAGCGTCACATTCAGCGGTGCAGCGAAAGTCATGCCACGCTGCTGACACTCTTCGACATCGTACTTTGGTTCTTCAAACTCGTAGGTGACATATTCCAGCATTGCCTGGCCCGAAAAATCACTGATCGGGAAGACTGACTTAAACACCGCCAGCAGACCTTCCGCCAGGCGGCCGCCTTCAGGATCCTGCACCTGAAGGAACTGATCATAGCTGTCCTTCTGTACCTCGATGAGGTTCGGCATCTCGGCAACTTCATGGATGTTGCCGAAGAATTTGCGAATACGTTTGCGGCCAATAAACGTTTGCGACATTTCTGTTCCTTCGCATTTTGGCTCTTTAGGCCCGGGGGTGGGCGAAGAGCAATTCAATCAAGCCAGAGCGGCGGCTTGCCGGGCGGTCTTTGACTTTCGATCCTGCAAGAGAACCGAAACAGACCGCGCGGAAAACCGCCCCAACGCCTCACACATGTCATCTGCAAACCGCATCTGTCCGGAGAGCAGAACCGGCGGGGAGCAACCTGGCCAGGCCGGATTGGCCTTGCTCGCGGTGTCTCCCGCGCCGGAATTTGTTGTCGTACCGCTTATTTGAGCGAAACCTTGGCGCCAGCAGCTTCGAGCTTCTTCTGAAGTTCTTCAGCTTCTGCCTTCGGGCAAGCTTCCTTGACGGTCTTCGGTGCACCTTCAACTAGGTCCTTAGCTTCCTTCAGGCCCAGGCCGGTGATGGCGCGTACTTCTTTGATGACTTCGATTTTCTTGTCGCCAATGGCTTCAAGAACAACGTCAAAGTCGTCTTTGGCTTCTGCGGCAGCTTCGCCACCGGCTGCGCCACCGGCAGCAGCAACAGCAACAGGAGCAGCAGCGGATACGCCCCATTTTTCTTCAAGCATCTTGGAAAGCTCGGCAGCTTCCATAACTGTCAGGTTCGACAGGTCGTCTACAATTTTAGCAAGATCAGCCATTTCTTTGTCTTTCGTATTACAGTTTAAACCAGTTCAGTGTTTGGACACGGCCAATCAAGCCGCTTCTCCCTTGTCGGCGTAGGCCCCGATAACCCGTGCGAGCTGACCGGCAGGCGCCTGTGTGACACCCGCAATGCGGGTGGCCGGCGTCTGGATCATGCCCACAAGCTTCGCCCGCAGCTCATCGAGCGACGGCAGGTCAGCAAGTGCCTTGACACCATTGGCATCCAGAACCGTCGATCCCAGAACCCCGCCGAGCACGACAAGCTTGTCGTTGCCCTTGGCGAACGTTGAGACGATCTTCGGTGCTGCAACCGGGTCATCCGAGTAGGACAACATGGTTGGACCCGTGAACAGGTCTGCGATACCGGCGGCATCAGTGCCTTCAAGAGCAAGTTTTGCCAGACGGTTCTTGGCAACTTTCGTTGCCCCGCCAGCCTCTGCCATCTTCTTCCGCAGGTCGTTCATCTGCGGAACTGTCAGGCCGAGATTGTGGGTCACCACCACAACACCGGTTTCCTTGAAAACGGTGTTGAGCGAAGCGACGAGCGTCTTTTTTTCTGCTCTATCCACTAGCTCTCTCCAGTTTGCCCGGCTTTTCACGTCCGGGCGGTTGCACGAAGCCGCTTGCTTCAAACAGCGCTGCAACCAGCCTTGTCGGCGAGATGCAGTGCCTGAACACAAACGGCACTCCACTTGCCTGTCCTCCTCCCTGCCGACATGTTTGGCAGTTCGGATCACTGAGGGTTCAAACCGAATTGCTGAAAACAACTTCAAAACAGCCGCTTACAGCAAAATCCCTTTGAACACCTATCTCATGCGGGCTGCCGTACTCTTGGCGTTTAAGTCATGCCAGTCAGACATGACGCCTGCAATCTCGGACAGGTTTGAACCAGTTTCCCGGTCCAACCGCCGGATCCGAACATCAAGTCCGGATCAGACGGCAACTCTTGCGCGTCCTTGCTGGTCGGCCTATTCGCCGGCCAGGGACGCCACGTCGATCTTCAGGCCGGGGCCCATTGTCGACGAAACAGAAACCCGCTTGATATACGTGCCCTTGGACCCTGTCGGTTTGGCCCGGGAGACCGCATCAACGAACGCCTTCACGTTTTCAAGCAGTTGATCTTCCTTGAAACTCGCCTTGCCGACACCGGCATGGACGATGCCAGCCTTCTCGACACGGAATTCAACCGAGCCGCCCTTGGCTGCCTTGACGGCCGCGGCGACGTCTGGCGTGACGGTGCCGACCTTCGGGTTCGGCATCAGGTTGCGCGGGCCCAGCACCTTACCAAGACGGCCGACCAGCGGCATCATGTCCGGCGTGGCAATGGCACGGTCGAAATCGATGTCACCCTTCTGGACCTTTTCAACAAGGTCTTCGGCGCCAACAACGTCGGCACCTGCTTCCTTGGCTTCTTCAGCCTTGGCATCGCGGGCGAACACGGCAACGCGAACGTCACGACCGGTACCGGCAGGCAGCGCAACCACACCGCGCACCATCTGGTCGGCGTGGCGCGGATCAACGCCCAGGTTCATAGCCAGTTCAATGGTCTCATCGAACTTCGCCACAGCGCGTTCCTTGACCATTTTCACCGCTTCGGCGGCGCTGTACAGCTTGTCGCGCTCGATGCCGTCGACTGCCTTGGAGTATCTTTTTCCCTTTTTCGCCATGATGCTTATCCTACCACTTCCAGGCCCATGGACCGGGCTGAACCTGCAATGATCTTTTCCGCCGCATCTAGGTCGCGGGCGTTGAGATCAACCATCTTCTTTTCTGCGATCTCGCGCAGCTGGGCGCGGGTCACCTTGCCGATGAAGTCGCCCCTGCCGGTTTCCTTGTGGCCGGACTTGATCTTTGCCGCCTTCTTGAGGAAGAACGACGCGGGCGGCGTCTTCATCTCAAAGCTGAAAGACTTGTCCTGGTAAGCCGTGATCACGACCGGGATCGGTGAACCTGGTTCGGCCTGCTGTGTGGCAGCATTGAATGCCTTGCAGAATTCCATGATATTCAGACCGCGCTGACCAAGAGCGGGGCCTACCGGCGGGGACGGGTTTGCCTGCCCGGCCGGAATTTGCAGCTTGATATAGCCGAGAACTTTCTTCGCCATTTTACACTTCCCTCGCCTGTTCACACCGCCTGGCGGCGATGGAAGGCATTAGAGGTTAGTGGTCCGGATTTCAGGTTGCGACACCTGTCAGCCTCCCACCGTTACACGGTCGAGGTATTGAAGCCCTTCTAGAGTTTCTCCACCTGACCGAATTCCAGCTCGACCGGGGTTGCCCGGCCAAAAATCGAAACCGCCACCTTGAGCCTGGCGCGCTCCTCATCAACGTCTTCGACAAGACCGTTGAAGGACGCAAACGGGCCTTCGGCAACGCGTACCTGTTCGCCAACCTCGAACATGATGGTTGGCCGCGGGCGCTCGACGCCTTCCTGAACCTGGCTCAGGATGCGGGTCGCCTCATCCTCGGTGATCGGCATGGGCTTGTTGTCATGGCCCAGGAAACCGGTCACTTTCGGCGTATTCTTGATGAGGTGATAAGCCTCATCGGTCATGTCCATCTTCACCAGCACATAGCCGGGGAAGAAACGGCGCTCCGACTGCACCTTGCGGCCGCGGCGCATCTCGACAACTTCCTCTGTCGGCACCAAAACCTCTTCGAACAAGTCGCCGAGGCCCTTGATGGTCGCCTGCTCCTTGATCGAGTCCGCCACTTTCTTCTCGAAATTCGAGTAGGCGTGGACGATGTACCACCGCTTAGTCATATTGCGCTCCCGCCGATCAGCCCGCTCAGGATCTGAAGAGGATCAGATCGACAACCCATTTCAAAACCGCATCCACGCCCAGGAAAAACAGAGCGGCGGCAGCCGAGAGTATCAGCACCATGATGGTGGTGATGATGGTTTCACGCCGGGTGGGCCAGGTAACCTTTGCGGTTTCCTGACGTACCTGCTGAAAAAACTCAAACGGATTGGTCTTTGCCATATTCCTGTTTCACTCTTTCCGCCAGCCGCTTACCGGCTCGCAGCCTGTCTGGTTTCCCGGTGGCAGGGGCGGAGGGTCTCGAACCCCCGACCTGCGGTTTTGGAGACCGCCGCTCTACCAACTGAGCTATACCCCTATGACCGGGTGTGGGGGTAGTCTGAAACAGGGACAGGATCAAGAGGGATAAGTGCCCTGCACTTCCCGTTGGCGAAAAGAAATGCGACAAGGACCGGACCACGCAACTGCCTGAAGTCGTCAATCACCATGTCACTGCGCCGCCGGATCGAGAAATCAAAACGATTGGCCGCAGTGGTGGCCTGGATTGCGGGCGGCTATCTGGCGTTCTGCAACCGCACAACACGTTGGCAGATCGACGGGCTGGAAGAGTTGAAATCGGCCTTGGCCGAAGGTCCCGTCCTGCTGGTGATGTGGCATAGCAGGTCCGTGATGGGTGCGCTGCATTGGCCAGTATCGGCAGGCCCCCTGTCCAGCCTTTACGACAAATCCCCCATTGGCCGGGTATCGGGCGCGCTGCAACGCCGGGTGGGACTGCAGGCGATGGAGATGTCGCGCAAAACATCCAACAGGGCCGCATCCCGCGAAATCCTCAAACGGGTGCGTGACGGGGTTAGTATCGGCATG
>JBCCVY010000206.1:0-6653 GCA_039194725.1 Pseudomonadota bacterium | reverse complement strand
TCGACCTGGGCCTTGGCGCGCCCGGTGCCGCGGAGATATTCCAGCGTTTCGTTGGACGCCGTGAAGAAACCGCACGTCGCACCGTATTCCGGCGCCATGTTGGCAATGGTGGCCTGGTCCTCCAGCGACAGGCTGCTCAGTCCGGGACCGTAGAACTCGACGAACTTTCCGACCACACCCTTCTGGCGCAGCATTTCGACGACTCGCAACACCAGGTCGGTTGCGGTTGTCCCCTTGGCCAGCTTGCCGGTCAGTTTGAAACCCACCACTTCCGGGATCAGCATGGAGATCGGCTGTCCGAGCATGGCGGCTTCTGCCTCGATGCCGCCGACTCCCCAGCCGAGCACACCCAGGCCGTTGACCATGGTGGTGTGCGAGTCGGTGCCGACCAGCGTGTCGGGATAGGCAATCGTTGCGACCTTGCCGTTCACTTTCTGCTTCTTGGTCCATACGGTCTTGGCCAGATATTCAAGGTTGACTTGGTGGCAGATGCCGGTGCCGGGCGGAACGACGCGGAAATTGTCAAACGCGTCCTGGCCCCATTTCAGGAACTTGTAGCGCTCGCCATTGCGGTCGTACTCCATGTTGACGTTCTTCTTGAACGCACCGGCGGTGCCGAAGAAGTCCACCATCACCGAATGGTCGATGACCAGGTCCACAGGCGCCAGCGGATTGATCTTCTTCGGATTGCCGCCAAGATCGACCATGGCGTCGCGCATCGCCGCGAGATCGACCACGGCGGGAACACCGGTAAAGTCCTGCATCAGCACGCGCGCCGGACGGAACGCGATCTCGCGCTTGGACTTGCCCTTCGCCTTGACCCATTTGGCCATGGCCTCGATGTCGGTCTTCGTCACCGTGCGCCCGTCTTCATGGCGCAGCAGGTTCTCCAACAGCACCTTGAGCGACGCCGGCAGCGATGAAATGCCGTCGAGACCGTTTTTCTCAGCCGCCTTCAGTGAGTAGTAGACATACGCCTTGTTTCCCACCTTGAGGGTCTTGCGGCATTTGAAACTGTCAAGCGACTGATCGGTCATCTGGTATGGGCTCCGTGGAATGATGTGATGGCCGTCTTCTAGACAAATCTTTCGTCAAGTACCAGTAGCACTCTGGTCGAACTTCACTTTCAACCGCGGTTTGTTTGCGCTAAACACCGCTCGCATGAAGATCGTGGGGCAACAACTGGCATGTGAGCGCGGCGGGCGACTGGTGTTTGCCGGTGTCGATTTCACGGCACAGGCCGGCCGCATGCTGGTGTTGCGCGGCCCCAACGGCGCCGGCAAGACCTCCTTGCTGCGCCTGATCGCCGGGCTGTCCGAACCTGCCGGCGGCACACTGGAACTTGAAGACGCAGCGCTGCCCGCTGATACGGCGCTCGGCGAACACGTGCATTTCATTGCTCACCAGGACGCCATCAAGCTGCATCTGTCTGTCACCGAGAACCTGAGCTTCTGGGCCGGATTTTTCGGCGGTGGTGATGTCGCCGGCGCGATGGCGGCCATGAAACTTACCGCCCTGGGCCAATTTCAGGCCCAGCGCCTGTCCGCCGGCCAGAAGCGGCGGCTGGGCCTGGCCCGGCTGGCGCTGGTTGAAAAACCGGTGTGGTTGCTTGACGAGCCGACCGTCGGGCTCGACACCGCATCGCAGCAACTGCTGGCCGACATGATGACCCGGCATCTCGGCGCTGCCGGCATCATCATTGCCTCCACCCATATAGAGTTGCCCGTCAAGTCCAGCGACATTCTGGACTTTGCCAGCGTCGTAGAACGGGCCGGGTGACATGAGGGCAGCCTTTACAGCCGTGATTTCCCGCGACCTGAGCCTCGCCGTCCGCCAGGGCGGCAACATCGGCACCGCAATCGGTTTTTTCCTGACCGTCATAGTTCTGCTGCCTCTGGGCCTGGGCCCGGACCAGCAATTGTTGCAGCGCATTGCGCCGGGCGCCTTGTGGATCGCCCTGCTGTTGTCGGTTTTGCTGTCCGCAGACCGGCTCTACCAGACCGACCATGACGACGGGTCGTTGGAGATCATGTCCCTGTCGTCGACGCCGCTGGAGGTCGTCGTGCTGGCCAAGGCCTCTGTGCACTGGCTCACCTCCGGACTGCCGCTGGCGATTGCGGCACCGGTGCTGGGGTTTCTGCTCAACCTTGACACGGCCCTCGTCCTGCCGCTCGGCATAGCCATGGTGACCGGTTCGCTGGCCCTTTCCCTGCTGGCCAGCCTGGGTGCGGCCATCACCGTGGGACTGCGCCAGGGTGGTTTGCTGGTGTCGCTTCTGGTGCTGCCGCTTTATGTGCCGGTGATGATTTTCGGTGTGCTTGCCTCATCCGGCGCCCAGTCCGGCATCGACAACTCCGGCACTGCCCTGATCATACTCACCGCCATTGTCTTGGCGGCTTTGGTTGTTACGCCGTTCGCTTCCGCTGCGGCGCTGCGCAGCTACATGCGCTGATGACCTGCGATTTACCGGCCTGTGACCATGTCGCCATTGCGTGCCTGATTGGCTGGCATTATACCAAAGGGAGCAATTATTGAGCCATTTGACCCAATTTTCGCGTTTGCAGGCTAGGCATGCTTCACGCTGTGGTCTGGTTGACCGCAAGTGGAGCATAACGACGTCCGGCGGACGCGAAAATTCGGCCTTCGCTGGGCCAAATCCGTCCATCTGGTGCGTTGCGGTGCTAGCCCGATGCAACCACATCGCGCTACGCACCGCGCCTGCCAGAATGAACGGATTTGACTCCATCAAATGGCCCAATAATTGCTCCCTTTGGTATTACGATTGTTGCTATGAGTTCGATAGAAAGATTTGCCAATCCAACCCGCTTCATGCGCCTGCAGGCGACGGTTCAGCCGTGGGTGTGGATGATTACCCTGGCCCTGTTTGCCGTCGGCCTGTTTCTTGGACTGGCCCGTGCACCCGCCGACTACCAGCAGGGTGAAACCGTGCGCATCATGTATGTCCATGTGCCGGCCGCCTGGTCTGCGCTGATGGTATACACGGTGATGGCGGTGGCCAGCATCATCGGCATCGTCTTCCGCCATCCGCTGGCCGATATTGCGGCCAAGGCGGCCGCGCCCATCGGCGCCGCGTTTTGTTTCCTGGCCCTTGCCACCGGGTCTTTGTGGGGCAAGCCCATGTGGGGCACTTGGTGGGTCTGGGATGCCCGCCTCACTTCCATGTTCGTGATGCTGCTGCTGTATCTGGGTTATATCGCCATCTGGCAGGCCATCGACGACCCGCGCCGCGCATCGCGCATAGCCGCCATCGTCGCCATTGTCGGGTTCATCAACGTGCCGATCGTCAAGTTCTCGGTTGACTGGTGGTATTCGCTGCATCAGCCGGCCAGCGTGTTCCGCACCGACGGCCCGACTATTCATCCATCCATCCTGACGCCACTGCTGATCATGGGGCTGGCCTACAGTTTTCTGTTTCTGGCCTTGCACCTGATTTCCATCCGCTCCGAAATCGGCGCCCGGCGCATTCGCCAAACCGAACTGGCCCGCACCGGCGCACTGCAATGAGAAGGTCCTGAGCGCATGGATTTTTCCGCTCCCCACATGAGCTTCGTGATCTCGTCATACGCGGTGACAATTGTTGTGCTGGGCGCGCTGGCATTGTGGATCTTCGCGCGCGCGCGCTCGGTGGCAAAGCGCCTTAGGCAACTCGATGACGAAGGTGCCGACCGGCGCCGCAGATCAGGACAATCGACAGCATGAGCAACCAGGCTTCTGAAAACCCGCCGAAGCAGACCCGTTCCTGGGTGCTGGTGCCCGTGCTGATCTTTGCCGGCCTCGCCGCCATCTTCATGACCGGTCTGCGAAGCGGTGATCCTTCCAAGCTGCCGTCTGCGCTGATCAACAAACCGGCGCCGTCGTTTGACCTTCCGGCCCTGCAAGGCCTGACGAACGATGCCGCCGCGGTACCCGGCTTCGCCTCCGGCAGCCTGGCCGAGGGCAGGGTCACCCTGGTCAATGTCTGGGCATCCTGGTGCGGTCCTTGCCGCGAGGAACACCCGCAGCTGATGGAACTTGCCAAACGCGACGACATCGACATGGCCGGTCTCAACTACAAGGACCAGCGCGAAAATGCGCTGCGCTTCCTCAACGCCCTGGGCAACCCGTACACAAAGGTCGGTGTTGATGCCAACGGCCGCGCCGCGGTCGACTGGGGCGTCTATGGGGTGCCTGAAACCTTTGTGGTCAACGGCGAGGGTACCATTGTCTACAAGTACACCGGGCCGATCTCCGAACAGGCCATGCGTGAAGAGGTCATTCCGGCCATAGAAAAAGCCCGCCAGCCATAACCGGCCAGCGGGCTTTCATCTAAACGACGCGCCGACGCTCACGAAAAAGTGAACGCTTATTCAGTGTCGTCGAGCTTTTCCGACAGCAACTGAAGCGAAGCGATGAACGCCTTGCGGTTGCTTTCCGGCAGTGCATCAACAAGCGCCTGATCCACCATTGACACTTGCGGTTGTGCGTTCAGCAGCATGTCCCGGCCCGCCTCCGTCAGGGAAACAAAGTTGACCCTCGCGTCCTTGTCGCTGCGCTTGCGGGACAAATATCCGTGGGTTTCGAGACGGTTGACCAAGTCAGCCAGCGTCGAACGGTCAATGCCGGTCTCTTTCACCAGGGCCGTCTGGCTCTGACCCTCATTGTGAAAAACTGCTTCCAAAACGGTAAATTGGCGCTGAGTGAGCCCGGATTTCCCTCGGCGATCCGAATATAGATCAGCTGAATACTGAGCAGCGCGCTTTAACCAGAAGCTGACCGGCGCTGTAGTTTCCCTGTCACTCGGCACATTGCTAGAATCTGGACGATCATCCATAATATTAGCCCCCCGGCTTTTGTTAGTCATCACTCTACAATCTTGACGTGTGCACAAACTGTACACACTCCCCTTTGCATATACTATTCTGCTCCGTATGTCTCACATTTTTATTGCCAGAATGACCTGACGTAAAAATATGCATCTCAAACCTGTTCGTCTTCGGGGTCCGGCAGCATGTGTTTTTGCATCAGCGGCAACTGCGCCAGGGCGAAGATCATGGTCAGCGGCATCGTACCCCAGACCTTGAACGCAACCCAGAAGTCTGTGGATTGCGTGCGCCACACCAATTCGTTCAGTGCCGCGAGAAAAAAGAAGAACAGGCCCCACCGCATGGTCAGTTTTCGCCAGCCCTGCTCGTCCAGCGCAAAGGCGGCGTCGAAGACGTAGGCCAGCAGCGAACGCCCGAACGCCAGCCCGATGAGCAGGACCGCACCAAAGAACACATTGACGATGGTCGGCTTGACCTTGATGAACGTGTCGTCCTGCAGCCACAGCGTCAGCCCGCCCATGACAAGCACCACAACGCCGGTGATCAGCGGCATGATGGCCAGATGCCGGCTGAGTATCCAGCTTGCCGCGATCGACACCAGCATCGCCACCATGAACACGCCTGTGGCCAGAAAAATCGGTTGCGGAAACAGGTTTTCAAGCTGAAACCGTTCAATCAGCGCCTCACCCTTGGCATTCACAAAAAAGAAAATCACCAGCGGGCCCAGTTCCAGTGCCAGTTTCAGCACCGGATTCAGTTTCGGCTTGTCGGCAACCTCACTCAATGTTTTGTCCTTCCTCGGCTCCGGCAATGGCGCGGGCAAAGCCTTCCGCGTCGAACGGCTGCAGATCCTCGATCTTCTCGCCGACCCCGATGGCATGAACCGGCAGGCCGAACTTCTCCGCAATCGCCACCAGGATGCCGCCGCGCGCAGTGCCGTCGAGCTTGGTCATGATGATACCCGTCACACCGGCAACCTTGGTGAACACCTCCGCCTGTGACACTGCTTTTTGCCCGGTCGTGGCATCCAGCACCAGCAGCACCGCATGTGGAGCCGCTTCGTCCTTTTTCTTGATGACCCGCACGATCTTGTCCAGCTCGCCCATCAGGTCGGCCTTGTTCTGCAGTCTGCCAGCGGTATCGATCATCAATATGTCGGTGCCGTCTGCTTGAGCCTGTTCGAGCGCATCATAGGCCAGGCCCGCGGCGTCCGCCCCGGTCGGGCGCGACAGCACCTTGGCGCCGACACGTTCGCCCCACACGGTCAACTGTTCTATGGCAGCCGCCCGGAATGTATCGCACGCGGCAATCATCACCTTGAAGCCCTCGCTCTGCGCGATCGCGCCCAGCTTGCCGATGGTCGTCGTCTTGCCGGCACCGTTCACACCCACAACCAGAATGACGAACGGTTGCGTGTCGGCATCAAAGTTGAACGGTATCTCGACCGGCTTCAGGACCTTGACGATCTCGGCTGCCATGATCTGGCGCACCTCAGCCGGGTCGATCTCCTTGTCATAGCGCCCGCGTGACACCTCCTCCGTGATGCGGGTTGCCATGGCGACACCCAGGTCGGCCTGGATGAGCACGTCTTCCAGATCCTGCAGCGTGTCTGCATCCAGCTTGCGCTTGGTGAAGATGCTGGTGATGTTTGAGGTGAGCGACCTGGATGACTTTGACAGTCCCTCGCGCAGCCGGCCGAACCAGCCCTTGGGCTGCTCAGGCTCAGGCTCAGGCTCAGGCTCAGGCTCAGGCTCAGGCTCAGGCTCAGGCTCAGGCTCAGGCTCAGGCTCAGGCTCAGGCTCAGGCTCAGGCTCAGGCTCAGGCTCAGGC
>JBCCVY010000205.1:0-6669 GCA_039194725.1 Pseudomonadota bacterium | reverse complement strand
CTATAAAAGCAGAGAAGAGAGAGCAAAAAAAAGGATTTGACTTTTCACCATCGTGTTCCCATGATCGATCGCTACGGTGTCGATCAGGTGCGCTACTTTTTCATGCGCGAAGTCCCGTTTGGCCAGGACGGCAACTACAGCCACGAGGCCATTGTGGCCCGGGTGAATGCGGATCTTGCCAACGACCTGGGCAATCTCGCGCAGCGCTCATTGTCGATGATCGCCAAGAACTGCGAAGGCAACGTCCCGTCTGCGGGAGAGCTGACTGCCGATGACAGGGAGATTTTGGCTGCGGTGGATGCGCTGCTGCCGCAGTGCCGTGAGCACCACGAGGTGCAGGCGCTGCACAAATCGCTTGACGCCATCTGGAAGGTCGTCGCGGACGCCAACCGATATTTTGCGGGCCAGGAGCCCTGGGCCTTGAAGAAGACCGACCCGCAGCGCATGGCAACAGTGCTGTATGTCACCGCTGAAGTCATCCGGCAGGTGGCGATCTTTGCGCAGGCCTACATGCCGGCCTCGGCAGGCAAGCTGCTCGACCTGCTCGTGGTGCCGGACGAGGCCAGGAGTTTCGCACACTTGGGTGAGGCAGGACGCTTGCAGTCCGGCATTGCATTGCCAAAACCGGCAGGCGTGTTTCCACGTTACGTTGAAGACGACAAAGACTGACCAAAGAGCGTGACGTCGGATGAAACCTGCCATCGTAGACAGCCATTGCCATCTTGACTTTGACGTCCTGCGCCAGGATCTCGCGGGAGTGATCGCGCGCGCCCACGAAGCGGGCGTCCACATGATGGTGTCGATTTCGACCAAGGTCAAAAACTTTGACACCATTCGCGGCTTGGCCGAAACCCATGATGAGGTTTACTGCACCGTCGGCACACACCCGCACAATGCGGCTGAAGAACCCGATGTGACCGCGGAGCAACTGGTTGCGCTGGCGCAGCACCCGAAGTGTATCGGCATTGGCGAGGCAGGACTGGATTATCATTACGACAATTCACCCCGCGATGCACAGGCCAGCGGGTTTCGGACCCATATAGCCGCCGCCCGTGAGACCGGCCTGCCGCTGGTCATACACTCACGTTCTGCGGAAGCAGATACGGCCAGCATCCTGGAGGACGAGATGGGGAAGGGGGTCTTCAAGCCTCTTCTGCATTGTTTTTCTTCAGGAATCGATCTTGCCGAGCGGGGGCTGGCAATCGGGGCTTACCTCTCATTTTCAGGCATCCTCACCTTCAAGTCGGCTGAAGCCATCCGCGACGCCGCGAGGCTATGCCCGCTCGACAGGATGCTGGTGGAAACCGACGCACCCTATCTGGCACCTGTGCCGCATCGCGGCCAGAGCAATGAACCGGCCTATACGGCGCACACGCTGGCACACCTGGCAGACATCAAGGGCGTAAGTGTCGAGCAGATGGCGGAGATTACATCGGACAACTTCTTCCGGCTGTTTGACAAGGCGCCACGGCCTGCCGCTTACGGGGCTGCTGCATGAGCCTGACCTTCACCATCCTGGGATGCGGGTCGTCAGGCGGCGTACCGCGCATCGGCAACAACTGGGGACAGTGTGATCCGAACGAGCCCAAAAACCGGCGCAGGCGGTGCTCGGTGTTGCTGGACAAGCGGGAAGGGGACGCCCACACCCGTGTGCTGGTCGACACCACACCGGATCTTGTTTCGCAGCTCAACAGTACCGGCACCGCAACCCTGGACGGGGTCTGGTTCACCCACGAACACGCAGACCACACCCATGGCATCGATGACCTGCGCCAGGTGGCCATCAACATGCGGTCTCGGGTCAGCGTCTGGGCCGAGCGCAACACCGCAGACATGTTGTTGTCCCGCTTCAGCTACTGCTTCGTCACGCCGCCGGGCTCATCCTATCCGCCGATACTGGAGATGAACGGCATCGAGCCGGAACAGCAGGTCGCCACAACCGGAGACGCCGGCGAACTCACGGCCATGCCGTTCTCCGTGCACCATGGCGACATCGACGCACTCGGGTTTCGCATCGGCGACGCCGCGTACACGCCGGACCTGATCAAGGTGCCGGAGCATTCACTGCAATATCTTGAAGGTCTGGACATCTGGGTTGTTGACGCGCTCAGACGCACGCCGCATCCAAGTCACTTCAGTCTCGACGACGCACTGGCGTGGATTGAGCGCATGCAACCAAAGCGTGCCATACTGACCAACATGCATATCGACATGGACTATCAGACCCTGTGCAGAGAATTGCCTGAAAACGTTGTACCCGCCTATGACGGGATGGTGCTGGAGATCGGCTGATGATCGCTCTTCTAAGGGCCTATGCGGATGCCTGGTCACAGGCCGGTGCTGCGCATATTGCAGGTCTGGTCAAGTCGGTGGTTGCGCCCGAACATAAGGAATTCGCCGGCCACAATGTACCGGCTGCTCTTCAGCAGGACTATGATCAGGCATTGGCATCGCTGACCGGCTTTCCCGAATTGCAACAGCAACTTTCAGAAATCGGTGCCTCATTGCCCTGGAAGCAGGGAAGTATGAAAATGCCAGCGAGCTTTCAAGGCAAATTCGCCTATGTCGAACTGGCGGGACCGGAAGGCATATCCTCCAGTTCCGACGTCAATTTCGGCTTGTATCTGCAACAGCGAGACACCGTATACCCAAGCCACTGGCATTGTGCTGAGGAAGACTATCTAGTGCTCAGCGGCACCGCCTTGTGGCAGGTCGACAGTAACGAGTTTGTCGCTCAGCCTCCAGGAGCTCACATCCGGCATGCCTCCAACCAGCCGCATGCGACAACGACCCTGCAGGACGCGATGCTGGCCATGTGGTTCTGGCAGGGCGATATCCGTCACAGCACCTACCGCATTGTCGGTGTGGATGCCTGACGCGCGGCCGCGTGGCGACGCACCAAGCTTAATTTTCAGCACTGGCCATCAGTCTGGACGGCGCATGGCCGGTCGCTTTTACAAATGCTGCGGTGAACGCGCTTGGACTGCGATAGCCATGTTGCCGGGCGACCGTCGAAACCGGAACGCCCTGCGACAGCGCCTCAAGAGCACTCTGGAAACGCACGCGTTGACGCCACTGAACAAAGCTCATACCGAGATCTCTGTCGAACAGGCGCGCCAGCGTCCGTGCCGACGCGCCGGTTACATCAGACCAGCCATCCAGTGTTTTGCGGTCCGAAGGGTCTGCGAGAAGCTCAGCGCACAGCTTCTGCAGGCGAGGGTCGCGGGGAAGGGGGACATGCAGCGACAGAGCCTTTGCCAGATGAATTTCCTGCTCGATCATCTGTGCGATGAGACTGCCGCGACTGTCTGCACCATAGTCCACGGGTTCATCTCCCAGGGCAAGGATCAGCTCCTTCAGCAAGGCCGGCACTGCCACCACGCTCAGCTGGCGCCGACGCTTTCGCACAACCGACGGATCAATGTACAGGGTACGCATGTCGACATCACCGTGCATGCTCACGGAATGCAACAAGCCGGCAGGAATGTAGGCCGCCCCATCCGGCGGCACAATCCACGCGTCGCTGTCTGTTCGCAATCTCATGACACCGCTGACAGCATACAGAAACTGGTCGCGCTGGTGTTCGTGCGTCGGAATTGCATAACCGTCGGCAAAGCTTTTCGCCATCACCACAATTGGTTGCGGCAGGTCCTGGTAGTCCGCAGGATCGGTGCTACGTGTGCCGGCGACACTCATGGAATCCTCTCAGGCAGCGACAAAACTCGTGGTTGACCGGTATTCGACGAATAGTGACACGACATCGAAAACCGGACAAACCTATAATGTTGCCATAACCTGCATGAACGAGGCTTCATTACCGTGACCAGAGATCGCTGCTATTTCCTGCTGTTGAACATTGGACATTTTCTCGACCATTTGTTCACGCTCATATTCGCAACCGTGGCTGCGTTGGCGCTGCATCGGGAGTGGGGCGTTGGCTATGCCGAACTGCTCGTCTATGCCACGCCGGGTTTCTTTGCGTTCGGGCTTTTCTCGCTGCCTGCAGGCTGGCTTGCCGACAAGTGGAGCAGGGACGGTATGATGGTGGTCTTCTTCATTGGCATCGGCCTGTCATCGATTGTCACCAGCTTTGCCACAACACCACTGCAAATCGGTGTCGGTCTTTTCATCATCGGGATGTTCGCCGCCATCTATCACCCGGTTGGCTTGGCAATCGTCACCATGACATGGCGCAACACCGGCATGCGCATCGCCGCCAACGGCGTCTGGGGAAATCTCGGCGTGGCAAGTGCAGCGCTGATAACCGGCTACATGATCGACAATGGCGGCTGGCGCATGGCCTTCGTTCTGCCCGGCATCTTCTCCATTGCCACCGGTCTGGCGTACCTTGCGCTGCGGCGTGACGCAATCCGGATTGACCGGGTCAACAGTCAGGCAGGCGAACCGGAAGTACAGGCCGCGCCTGCACCGGACCGTCGCAAACTGCTGCTGCGTGTATCTGCAATCGTTTTTCTGACCACCGCTGTTTCATCCATCATTTTCCAGTCCACGACCTTTGCGCTGCCGAAGATATTTGACGAACGACTGCAAGGCCTTGCCGGTCAGCTGTCAGCGTTAACCAGGACACTTGGCGAAACCGGACAAAGCGACATAGCCACCATGATCGGTTCGCTGGCATTCATCGTGTTTGCAGCAGCCTCAATTGCGCAGCTCATAGTCGGCAGCATGCTTGACCGCTATGGCCCGAGGCTGGTGTTCATGACCGTGGCATCAATGCAGCTGATCTGTTTCTCATTGATGCCCGGCCTGACGGACGCCGTCGCACTGGCTGTCGCTCTCGGCTTCATGCTTGGAGCTTTCGGACAAATTCCGATCAACGACTACATGATCGGCAAGATGGCCAGCGGTCCATACCGGGCGCGCATATACGGCGTCAGATATGTCGTCGCATTCTCCGTGCTTGCTGTGTCGTTGCCGCTGATTGCCTTTGTCTACGACAAATGGGGTTTCGACATGTTGTTCCGCGTTCTGGCAGGCGCGGCGCTGCTGATCCTTGCTGCGGTCACGGCACTGCCACATAAGCTGCCGATGCCGGACGCATCGAAGGCAGCAGCGGAATAGGACTAATTCGTGCGCCGGCAATGGAAATAACGGAAACCGGGACTTGGCCACACAATAATATTCCATAATATATATTATGCGAATTGTGTATCAGAGGAGCCTAGCCATGGAAACCAACCAGTTGCATCGCGGGTGGCTTATCGACCACCTCCAACTCGTGGTCCGCGACCTCAAGGCCAGCCAGGACTTCTACACCGCCGTTTTGGGAGTCCTGGAGATACCCATTGTCGGTACGACTGCAGACTTTTTCTGGGCCGACGAACTCGTCATCTCCTCGGCTGACAGCCCGGCGGCGCTGGGCGCGCTGACCGGACGCCACCACCTGGCCTTCCAGGCCAAGGACCGCGCCACGGTGGATGCGTTTTACCGGGCCGCGCTGGCCCATGGCGGGCGCGCCAACGGCGCACCCGGCGAACGAGCCTACCACCCAGATTATTATGCTGCTTTCGTTCTCGACCCGGACGGGAACAATATCGAGGCCGTGCACCACGGCGAGGCGCAGCGCAGCGTGCCGTCAGTGGTCATCGAGTTCCAGGGTTGAGAAGCAAACAGTCAGCTCAACCGCTTCTCCATAACGAAGTTGATCAACTCAACGTCACTGATGGCGACGGACTGTTGTTTGACCACAGACCAGCCGTGCCGTTCAAAGAAGCTGCGGGCCAGGTGGCTGGCGGCCGTGTCCAGCCGCCCTGCTCCCAGTTGCAGCGCCTGACCTTCAACAGCCGCATAGAGCGCATCTGCAACGCCTGTGCCCATCCGGTCTGGCGCCACGAAAGCCAGGTCGATGTGCCCGGCGTCATCGACCGTCATGAAGCCGACCGGTTCTGAGTTCACTTCAGCGACAAAGGTGTGTTGTGCATTGAGCCGCGCAAGCCACTGCGACGTGTCCGGAACTCTGTCTGCCCAGGCTTTCCTCTGGCGCTCATCATAGTGCCCGGCAGCGCCAAATCTGACAGCGTCAAAGTAGATTTGTGCCGTTGCGCCGGCATCCGCCTCCACGAACTTCCTGACCTTCAGTGCCGGCATAGCAGGCCAACTCCATCCTTCCTGTCAGTATGAGAGGGTGCGCTGCCGCGCACCCTCACCCGCATTTGCTAACAAACCAGCCAACCTCAACTTGGTGCCGCGCCCTGAGTCTGGGTGTAGACCGCGTAAAGCGACTGGCTTGCCACCATGAACAGACGGTTGCGCTTGGGCCCGCCAAAACACAGGTTGCCGCAAATCTCCGGCAACCGGATACGGCCGATCAGTTTGCCCTCGGGGTTCCACACCGTCACCCCGCTGTAGCCGACATTGCGGCCGGCATTGCTGGAAATCCAGACATGTCCGGACACGTCGCAGCGCACGCCGTCGGGACCGCACTTGATATCGTTGACCATGCAGTCGGTGAACAGCCGGTGGTTGGAGACGCTGCCGTCATCGGCGACATCCATCACAAACACGTTGCCCTGGCCACCCGGCCCCGTGTCACCGGGCCCTTTGCCGGTGCTGGCAACATAGAGCCGCTTGTAGTCTGGCGAAAAACACAAGCCGTTGGGGTCCGGTATCTGTTCCTCGGTGGCAACCACAGTAAGCGTGCCATCCGCT
>JBCCVY010000204.1:0-6678 GCA_039194725.1 Pseudomonadota bacterium | reverse complement strand
TTCTTGTTGATCAGATAGGCCAGCGTGAACCCGATCAGCACCTGAAGGACGATGGTCCAGATCAGGAAATGCGCCGTTGCCTGCATGGTCACCCAGATATCGCTGTCGTTGAGAATGCGCTCGTAGTTTCGCAGTCCGATGAAATCGACGTCCCGGTTGGGGCGATTGACGCGATAGTTGGTGAAACTCAGATAAATCGTCCAGATCAGCGGAAAGATGTTTATGGCGAGCAGCAGGACGATGGTCGGAGCCACGAAAATCATGGCCAGACCTCGGTCCGAGAGCCCTTTCAGGCGATTTGCGACGGCCGGTGGCGTAGACCGTGCAGCGCGTTCTATGACGGATTCAGGCATATGGGACTCATGCAAAGCTTGTTTGTGTCTGCCGGGCCGGCGGGAAACATCCTATCCGGCTTCGCATACCCGCGAGAAGGGTTGCCGCAGCGATTCAGCAGCGATCAGGATTGTGGCTTTCGGCCGTGACAGCCGAAAGCCACATTGATCGTGCCGCTACTTCTTGCCTTCATCCTCGAAGACTTCATCCCAGTCCTTGACCAGGCCGTCCAGTGCTTCTTTTGCAGTGCCCTGCCCAGCCACGACATAGTTGTGGACGCGCGATTGCATGGCCAGAAGCAGGGAGGCATAAGCCGGCTCAGCCCAGAAATCCTTCACGATCGCCATGGAGTCCAGGAATGTCTGCGCATAGGGCTGGCTGGTGGCAAATCCAGGATCTTCGACCACGGCACGAAGCGCCGAGTAACCGCCGGCCTTCCACCATTTCTGCTGCACCTCGGGTTGCGCAAACCACTTGATGTATTCGAGTGCCGCATCCTGCTTGTCGGAATAGGCGACAACGGAAATGCCCTGCCCGCCGAGTTGCGCAAAGTGACCGCCGGGCCCGGCCGGGTTGGGGAAATAGCCAGACTTGCCACCGCCGACATTGGGGTCAGCCTCGACGCCTGGCCAGATGAAGGCGAAATTCATCTGCATTGCCACCTGACCAGATTTGTAGGCATCGATGTTCTCCGACATGTACCAGTCCGACGAACCTGGAGGCGTGCAGCAGTCATACAGGGATTTGTAGAATTCCAGGCCCTTGGCGGCCTCATCGGAGTTCACAAAGCCTTCCAGTTCATACGGCTTGTCCGGATTGCCATACTGGAACCCGTAATTGTACAGGACGTTGGTGACACCCATCGTGATGCCTTCGGAACCGCGCTCGGTGTAGATCGAGGCGCCGTAGACCTTTTTGCCGTCGATTTCCCTGCCCTGGAAAAACTCGGCAATTTGCTTCAGTTCCTCAAGGGACTTCGGCGCGGCCAGATCACGGCCGTGCTTCTTCTTGAATTCTTCCTGCAGTTCCGGACGACTGAACCAGTCCTTGCGGTACGTCCAGCCGACCACATCGCCGAACGCTGGCAGGGCCCAGTAGTTCGGGCTGCCCTTCGGCCACTCGGCATAGCCGGTGACGGTCGCCGGAATGAAATCAGCCATATCGATTCCTTCCTTGGCGAAGAAATCGTTCAGCTTCACATAGTGACCGTTTTCTGCAGAGCCGCCGATCCACTGGCTGTCGCCGATCATCAGGTCACACAGTTTGCCGCCGGAATTGAGTTCGTTGAGCATGCGGTCGGCAAAGTTCGGCCATGGCACAAACTCGAATTTCATGGTGTGGCCGGACTTGGCCTCGAAATCCTTGCTCAGCTCCACCAGCGCATTTGCAGGATCCCATGCGGCCCAGCAGAGTGTCAGCTCTTCTGCCTGAGCTGACGATGGCGTGCTGAGTGAAACCGCGCCCGCCAGCAGACCGGCAACGGCAACGGATTTCATGAAATGATGTCTCATAGTCGAAAACCTCCCTAAAGGTGTTCCGGTATCCACCGGCACAATGTCTCGGGCCTGATGAGCCCCTTCTAACGGCAGTCGGTGCACCTGAAGTCTCCGCCTCTTGGCGCGCCATGCCTGGCGATGTCGTCGCAACTCAATCCAATACCACTCACGCAGCGCTGGCTTCAGCCACATCTACCCTATAATTGAGGTGCGTACCTCAATGCAAGTTAATTTTGAGGTGCGTACATCAATTTTCTTGCTATTCTCGCCTATCTATAGAAAAACCTAGGCTCCAAACACTGGATATCCGGACGGGAACCATCAATGCGACCGACAACAAAGGATCTTGCAAAAGCTGCCGGGGTCAGCCTTGCAACCGTCGATCGCGTGTTGAATGAACGCCCCAATGTCAGCAAAAAGACCGTTCTGAAGGTCAATGAAGCCATTCGCAGAATCGGATTTGTCAGAAACCTGGCAGCCGTTAACCTGGCCCGGAGCAAGGAGTATCGTTTCAGGTTTCTGTTTCCTGTTGCAGGCGATCAGTACCTAAACGAGCTGCTCAACCAGGTTGACGAAGCCAACGACGCGCTCAAGTCCGACATGACGGAAGTTCAGGCGTTGCAGATTCCGATGGACGATCCGCATCTGGTTGCCAACTACCTGGCGTCGCTGGACCGCGGCGAAGTCGATGGCGTCGCCATAATGGCTCCGGAATCCCCCCAGGTGCGCGACTCCATGGCCCGGCTGTATGAGCGCGGCATCAAGGTCGTGCAGTTTCTGTCAGGCCAGGAAAAGCTCGAGAACCTGGATTTTGTCGGTGTCGACAACTTTGCCGCCGGCGCGACCGCCGGGCGGATACTGGGCCGTTTCGTGGGCGGGAAAACCGGAAAAATCATGGTGGTCTCCGAGACCATGCAGTCTCTGGACGCCATTCAGCGGCGGCTGGGGTTCGACACCATCCTCAATGCGAAATTTCCCAACCTGTCCGCACTGCCGTCTTTGGAGACGCACGGGGACGAAGCCAGGACGGGCCGGATCATTGCCAGAACCTTCGAACATCAACAAGACATCGTGGCGATCTACGTGATGAGTTCGGAAGCCCGCGTGCCGCTAACTCACGCGGCTGCCTGTTGCGACCTGGAACAACTTGCGGTCGTGGTGCACGAGCGCACGCCGTTCAGCGAATCCTCGATACGCGATGAGCGGATTGACGCGATCATCGCACAAAATCCCGGGCACGCCGTTCGCAGTGCGGTGCGCATCATGCGGGCCAGAACAGACAATCGCCTGCCCCTGGCATCGCAGGAAAAAATTCGTATCGAGGTTCTTCTGAAAGAGAACTTGTGAAGCTGATGGCCTAAATTTCCGACGGCATGCCCGAACGTCGTGACAGGCGTTCTTCGCTGATCCTACTTCCACTCTCCGGCCCGCCAGCCGCGAATGAGCTGCGGCGCCAGCGGATCTGCAGATGCCTGCTGCACCTCAAATTCCGGCGGCACGCTTATGTTGTGCGGCATGAACACATAGCGCTGCTCCTTGACGCCCACAGTCGGCGGCTGGCGTGTCTGCTCGAAATAGTCATACCCGACTTTCAGGTCGCGCCAGTACGGTTCGTGCGGATGGCCGGCATACCGCAACAGGTTCTGTTCGGTCATGCGGAACGGAAACGCATGCACGGGAAACTCTCTCTGGCCGTGCAAGAACGCTTCCCGGGCCAGTGAGAACAGTTCCTGGATATGCTCGTCGGTAATCGCGTAGCAGCCTGCCGAGCGGCACCCGCCGTGCACCATCAGATGCGTGCCGGTGCGGCCCAGGGATTTGTCGAACGCATTGGGGAAGCCGAGGTTGAAGGACAGGTAGTATTCCGATTTCGGGTTCATCTGGCGTTGCGACACCATGTAGAAACCCTCCGGCGCCTGCTTGTCGCCTTCCTTGAACTTCGGCCCCAGCACGCCGGACCGGCTGCAAATGTCATAGGTTCGGAACTGTACAAAGGGCCCGTAGGCCTGCTGCAGCCAGACCTCCATCTGGTTTTCTTCCTTGAACACCCGCACAAACAGCGGCGCGCCGACTTTCAGGTCTTGCCGCTGCAAGTCCGCCATGACCCTTGGTGACAGCGGCTCCAGTGCCTTGTCGATGTCGGTGCTGCTGCAGGCGGAAAGCGCAACCAGCGATGTCAGGCCGGTGGCACAAAAGCCCCGACGCGTCAGCCTCGTCTTGAATGTGTTGTCACTATTCATTTTTGACAAACCCAGTTTCCGAAACCGTCCTCACTTACCCTATTGTGCCGCACAACCCTCTAACGCTCAATTAACCACATACGACTTGTTGGCGACCCTGACACGCGGCACTTCGCGCAGGCGCTCGAACGCATCGTAACCAGGCTTCAGCATCGACCAGAAGTCATGCCATTTTGCCCCCTTGTGCCGGTCGAGCGCGGCCTGTTCCAGCCGGAACGGAAACGCATGCACACGCACCGCCTGCTGGCCGTTGTCCAGCGCTGCCTCCACAAGCCGGTAGATCACCTCGACGTGATGATCGCGCACCGCATAGCACCCGATCGATGAACATCCGCCGTGCACCATCAGAAACGATCCGGTGCGGCCCAGCGAACGGTCATATCGGTTGGGGAAGCCGAGATTGAACGAAAGATGATGCCGGCTGTTCGGGTTCAGCCGGCCCTTGGTGACCGTGTAAAACCCCTCCGGCGATTGCTTGTCACCCTCTTTCAGCTTCGGCCCCAGGTTGCCGGACCAGTTGCAGATCTCCACTGTGCGGTACAGCTCCCAACCTTTTTGTCCTTGCAGCCAAAGCTCAAGCTCTGAGCTCTGCTTGAAGATACGGATGAAAACCGGCATGCCCGGCTTGAGCTGCCGGGCCTCCAATTCCGCCCAGGCCTGCTGCTTGAACGCTTGTGGATCCGGATAGCGCAGTCGCTCCACGATACGGTTCCCCTCGCCGGTGCGGTACAGTGCGTAGCCGGTGGTCGCCATGATCGCCAGCACCAGCATCAATTTGAACAATCGCCGCATACGTCCACACAGCCTTTATCTCATCTCGGGCGCAAGATCGCCGAGTAAAGCGGCAAGTTTGCGGCGATTCTGTGCGGCCAAAGGCGCATATGGCTGAGCACAACCCGTCACGCCCTTTTTGCAAGACCGCAGTGTCAGGCGCCGAGCGTGCGCCCGATGGCCAGGAACTTCTCCCGCCGCTGCTGGCGGATCTCGTCTTCGGTCATGTGCTTGAACGGCATCAGGGCTGCGGACACGGCGTCTCTGACCGACCGGATCGCCGCTTCGCGGCCCCGATGCGCGCCACCAACCGGTTCCGGCACGATGGTGTCAATGACGCCGAGCTCCTTCAGGTGCGCCGCGGTAATGCGCATGGCGGTGGCGGCCTCGCTGGCGCGCGCTGAATCGTGCCACAAAATCGACGCTGCGCCTTCCGGCGAGATGACCGAATAGATCGAGTGCTCAAGCATCAGAACCGAATTTGCCGTCGCGATGGCAACAGCCCCGCCGGAGCCGCCCTCACCGATAATGGTCGACACGATCGGCGTGCCGAGTCCGAGGCAGCAGTCCGTCGACCTGGCGATCGCCTCGGCCTGGCCGCGCTCTTCCGCGCCAATGCCGGGATAGGCACCGGCAGTGTCGACAAATGTGAGCACCGGCAGGCCGAAACGCTGGGCCAGTTCCATCAGCCGGACAGCTTTACGATAGCCCTCCGGCCGCGCCATGCCGAAATTGTGCTTCAGGCGCGACTTGGTGTCTGCCCCCTTTTCCTGGCCGATAACAACGACCGGATCACCTTCAAACCGTCCCAGGCCGCCCAGAACAGCATCATCTTCGGCATACTTCCGGTCTCCGGCCAGCGGCGTGAACTCGGTTATCAAGGCGTCCAGATAATCCTTGGTGTGCGGCCTGTCCGGGTGCCGGGCAACCTGGGTTTTCTGCCACGGTTCAAGGTCTGCATAAAGTTCCGCAAGCGACTTTGAAAGCTTGCCTTCCAGCTGCTTTACTTCATCGGCAATCGACACCGAACCGTCTTCGTCATTTATGGATTTCAACTCGGCAATCTTGCCGGCCAGCTCGGCAAT
The DNA here is from genome assembly GCA_039194725.1 of Pseudomonadota bacterium. Classification (GTDB taxonomy): domain Bacteria; phylum Pseudomonadota; class Alphaproteobacteria; order Rhizobiales; family Aestuariivirgaceae; genus Anderseniella. Next base: position 753 of record JBCCVY010000204.1, on the reverse strand, counting down.
GCGGGTTTCAAAATCAAGAAATGTCTGCATATGTCACATGATGCGCAACTGCTGAAATTGCAGTGCCCGCCCTCGCCTGAGCCCGATTGACTATGGCCTGCAAACTGGCGTTACGCCGATACGATGTCAACCTGCTAATTACCGGTTGAGCGGGTGGTGACTTTCAACCGCCTCGCGCAGTTTTTCCGGCATCACGTGGGTATAGATCTGTGTTGTTGAGATGTCCGCATGGCCCAGCATCTGCTGAACCGACCTCAGATCCGCGCCGCCCTGCAACAAATGACTGGCAAACGCATGCCGCACCACGTGCGGAGACACGCTATCCGCATCGAGCCCTGCATGCCCCGCCAGTTGCTTGAGCAGCAGCGCAAAATGCTGGCGTGTCAGGTGTTTCTGCGCGCCGCTGGAGGCGAACAGGTATCGCGAGGGTTCCAGATACACCACATCGGCCGCCTGTTTCACAACGTCCAGGTAGGAGTTGATTGCGGCGCGTGCGGCGGGCGACAGCGGCACCAGCCGTTCTCTCCCGCCCTTGCCGCGCACGGTGATGAACCGGTCATCGCCGGACACCATGCCGACCGTCAGGCTGACCAGTTCGGATACCCGCAGCCCAGTGGCATACAGCACTTCTGTCAGGCACACCATGCGCAGGGCTTTCAGCCTGGCCTTGCCGCGTGCGCTGGCCGCCTGCTGGCGCGCGGCAACCAGCAGCTTTTCAGCCTGCCCCACGCTCATTGTCTTCGGCAGGGTGCG
>JBCCVY010000203.1:0-6713 GCA_039194725.1 Pseudomonadota bacterium | reverse complement strand
GAAACGGCGGGGTGCTTGTAGAGCGTGTCCTCGACCTCGATCGACGAGATGTTCTCGCCGCCGGAAATGATTATGTCCTTCGATCTGTCCTTGAGCTGTATATATCCGTCTGCGTGCAGGACGCCGAGATCGCCGGTGTGGAACCAGCCGCCGCGAAAGGCGTCGTCGGAGGCCGTCGGGTTTTTCAGATAGCCTTTCATGACCACGTTGCCACGCATCATCACCTCGCCCAGCGTCTCGCCATCGGCGGGTACCCTGAGCATGGTTTCCGGGTCCATGACAGTGAGGTCATCGAGTGCTGCATAGGGCACACCTTGGCGTGCTTTCTTGGCCGCGCGCTCTCTGGCAGGAAGCTCGTCCCAGGCTGCCGACCAGTCGTTGACAACGGCCGGTCCATAGCTTTCCGTGAGCCCGTACAGGTGGGTGACATTGAAGCCTGCATCAGCCATGGCGGCGAGAGTCGCCTCGGGTGGCGGAGCCGCCGCAGTGAAGAATTCCACCACGTGATCGAGCGTGCGCTTGTCCTCATCCGGGGCGCCGAGAATGGTCGACATGACGATCGGCGCACCGCACAGATGGGTAACGCGATGGTCGGCGAGAGCGTCCCAGATGGCCTTGGCGCGGACCTGGCGCAGGCAGATGTGAGTGCCGCCGATGACCGACATGGTCCACGGAAAACACCAGCCGTTGCAGTGGAACATTGGCAGCGTCCACAGGTAGACGGGGTGCTTTGCCATGGAGGCGGTGATGGCATTTCCCTGGCCCAGCAGATAGGCACCACGGTGATGGTAGACGACGCCCTTGGGGTTGCCCGTGGTGCCCGATGTGTAATTGAGCGAGATGGCATCCCACTCGTCGTCAGGTACGTTCCAGTCAAAATTCTCATCGCCGGACGCAATGAATTCTTCGTACTCGATGTCTCCGATCAGCGGACCCGACTGGGCAAATTCCGGGTCGTCGTAGTCGATGACGAAGGGCCTGTCGCCGTCCATCATGGCCAGCGCTTCGGCGACCAGGGCGGAGTGCTCGCGGTCGACAATAAGCACTTTTGTTTCGGCATGGGTCAGCGTGAACGCGATGATCGGAGCATCCAGGCGGGTGTTCATTGTGTTCAGGACGCCCCCCGTCATGGGCACGCCATAGTGGGCCTCGAGCATGGGCGGAGTGTTCGCCAGCATCACCGAAACCGTGTCGCCCTTGCTGATGCCCTTTGCGGCCAGAGCCGAAGCCAGCTTGCGTGAACGGGCGTAAAACTCGGTGTAGGTGAAGCGCTGATTGCCGTGCACGATGGCAGGATGATCGGGATAGACCCGGGCTGAGCGAGCCAGAAAACTGGTTGGGGTCAGGGGCTGATAATTGGCTTCGGTCTTGGCTAGGCCGGTGTCATATGGGCTGGTCATGGGTCGCGCTGTGTCCTGCGGAGGCTTGGGGGTTTGTGTGCTGTTCAAGGATGCCTAGCGTGCAGCAGTCCTGGGCGCAATTCAACTAGAGGCCCATAGGCAATGCAGGGGCTGTGCGGCAGTGTTGCCGGGTCCTGATGGCGCCGAGTGGAGACGCTGAGAACGGCGGCTCAAAGCCGGATTGGCCCTATGCGTCTGTTGCCATCACCGGCGTCGCAGGGCCGACCTGAGCTGCGGGTTTGGCGACGTAGCGCCCATATAGCCAGATCGACAGGATGCACAGTGCGATGCTGGCGACGATGTCCGCCAGGTGATGTCCGCCGATGGAAATTGTCGACAAGACCATGGTTACAGAGACCGGTAAGGTGGGCCAGAATGCCCATGTGCCGCGCAGTGACCAGAGCAGCAGAACCGGCACGATGGTGTGAAATGAAGGGAATGTGATGATGCCCTGGGTTTGCACATAGTTGAATGACAGCAGGTCTCCGCTGCGCAAGCCGTTGAAGTGTTCAAGGTGATAGCGGCCCGCCGCAGCCGGTATGTTGCTTACCAGGTCCGCCGGTGGCGAGTAGTAAGCATAGGCCCCGATTGCCGGCAGAAACGTGCAGAATACGACCCCGAGCAGGCCCAGCGAGCCGTTGATCAGCAGCAGCTCCCGGATGCGGTCGAACCTGCGCATGACCACCAGAACGGCCAGTACGACCATCATGGAGCCGATGATGGAAATATAGACGTCATGCAGCAGCGCAATGGCCCAGGGAGTGGCGTTGACCCAGGCCACGTGCGCCAGCCAGTCAAAGCCCAAAGCCTTGTCAAATGCGCTCAGATAGCCGTCAATCAGGGGGTATCCCGCTGCGGTTCCCAGATAGGTCAGGGTGCGCAAGACCTGGCCGATCAGCAGAAGATAGGCACAGGTGAACGCCAGAACACCGACAACCGGAAATCTTTGCTGGTAACGCACTCCGAGAAACAGCAGCCAACCGCCGAAAACGGTGGTCATCCACGTATCCTGGTAGTCTATCTGGACACTCGAGGAGGCAAGCCAAAACGGTTGAATCAGTGCGAACGCAAACATCGCGACCCACAAGCCGGGGTGTGGGAAGAACCAGGCATCAAGGCCGGGTGATTGCGGATTTGCAAGCCGTTTTATGTACTGCAACGCGTTAGCTGTCATAGTGTCCCCGTCCGCAAGCTGATCTGCGGACCCTACGGCAGGAGGTTTACAATCAGGTAAACCGGGCCGTTAAGCCGGGGTCGGGAAGCTGATGCTGTTCTCAGCACGAGCCGATTTGACGGTACAAAGGGCCGAAAAGGCGCTGAAAAAACGGGCATTCTCGTGCCGTTCAGCCGTATATGGGCCCGTCATCTGTGCTCAGCGGCGCCGTAGAGGTCGATCAAAAGGTGAACATTCGCGCCAATTTCGCTAAAATTCCTGTTGGCGGCCCTGTTCGTTGACCGGTATGCGCCTTTTTGGTGGCTTGCAACCATGGCAGGTTTGGCCACAATGCCAGAAACAAACGGGAAGTGCAGGGAACGCAAACAACATGACGAGCCGCTATCACGATGTTTATGCCGGGTGGAAATCGGATCCGGAAGGGTTCTGGGCCAATGCTGCCCGGGACATTGACTGGATCAAGCCGTGGGACGAGGTCTTCCAGAAGGTCGACGGGCTGGACCGATGGTTTGTAGGGGCTGAATGCAACACCTGCTGGAACTGCGTCGACAGGCACGTCGAGGCCGGGCGCGGCGAACAGGCGGCCATTATCTACGATTCCCCCATCACCGGCGCCAAGCGGATCTACAGCTATTCGGAGCTGCAGCAAGAAGTGGCGTGCTTTGCGCAGGTTCTGTCTGACAAGGGCGCAGCCCGTGGCGACCGCGTCATCATCTACATGCCGATGGTGCCGGAGGCCGCGATTGCCATGCTGGCGTGCGCGCGGCTTGGCGTCATTCATTCCGTAGTATTTGGTGGATTTGCCGCTGCAGAGCTCGCTACGCGTATCAATGACTGCGATCCGAAGCTTATTGTATCATCTTCGTGTGGTATTGAGCCTGGCAGGGTGATTGCCTACAAGCCCCTGCTGGACGAGGCCATAGAACTCGCCAAGGCGAAACCGGCGGGCACGATCGTGCTGCAGCGCGAACAGGCGACGGCTGACATGAAGGCCGGCTACGATCACGACTGGCAGACGGAAGTTGATGTCGTGCGGGCCGCTGGGCGCGGTGCTGACTGTGTCCCGGTCAAGGCAACCGATCCGCTGTACATTCTTTACACTTCCGGAACGACGGGACAGCCAAAGGGCGTGGTGCGCGACAATGGCGGGCACATGGTGGCGCTGAAATGGTCGATGTCGGCCATGTACGGCGTTGAACCTGGCGAGGTGTACTGGGCGGCCTCCGACGTGGGCTGGGTGGTCGGGCATTCCTATATTGTGTATGCGCCACTGCTGCATGGCTGCACGACGATCCTGTTTGAAGGAAAGCCGGTCGGCACGCCGGATGCGGGTACGTTCTGGCGGGTCATCTCCGAACACAAGGCGGTGTGCCTGTTTACGGCACCGACAGCCTTCAGGGCCATCAAGAAGGAGGACCCGAAAGGCGAATTCATCGGCAAATACGACCTTTCACACTTCCGGACATTGTTCCTGGCCGGAGAACGCGCCGACCCCGACACCATCGAATGGGCGCAGCAGGTCCTCAAGGTGCCGGTGATCGACCACTGGTGGCAAACCGAAACCGGGTGGACGATTGCAGGCAATCCGGTCGGTCTTGGCACACTGCCCGTCAAGTTGGGTTCACCTGCGGTGCCGATGCCGGGCTATGACATCCAGGTTCTGGACGAAGGCGGCCACGAGGTGGCACCCGGCGAGCTGGGGGCCGTGTGCGTGAAGCTGCCGCTGCCGCCGTCCTGCCTGCCAACGCTGTGGAATGCAGACGAACGGTTCCGCGACAGTTATCTTACTGCCTACCCCGGTTACTACGAGACCTCCGATGCCGGATACATGGACGATGACGGCTATCTGTACATCATGGCGCGCACCGACGACATCATCAACGTGGCAGGCCACCGGTTGTCGACCGGCGGTATGGAGGAGGTGCTAGCTTCTCATTCGGATGTGGCGGAATGCGCTGTTGTCGGCGTGGCGGACAAGCTCAAGGGCCAGTTGCCCATCGGGTTCGTCGTGCTGAAATCCGGAGTCAACAAGAAGCCGGAGGAAATCGAGACGGAATGCGTCAAACTGGTGCGGGAGAAGATTGGCGCCGTGGCGGCGTTGCGCACGGTGATGGTTGTGTCGCGGCTGCCCAAGACGCGGTCAGGCAAGATCTTGCGGGCCACCGTGCGGTCGATCGCCGACGGGACAGACTGGAAGATGCCGGCGACCATTGACGACCCGGCAATCCTCGATGAACTGACCGCTGCGATGACCGCTCGAAGTGTTGGAAGTCTTTGATAAATATAGACTATATTCGGACGATGGCCCGCTACAACGGGTGGCAGAACCAATCTGTTTTTGATGCTGCCAGTACGTTGGATGAGGCTGAGCGGAACCTGGATCGCGGTGCGTTTTTCGGATCGATTCATGGCACTTTGAGCCATCTGTTGTGGGGCGATCAAATCTGGATGCACAGGTTCTCCGGCAGCCCGCTGCCGGCTGCTTCATCGATTGAGGCGTCGCCGGACATGGTCACTGGCTGGGATGAGCTCAAGCGGCAGCGCACTGCCATGGATCAGGCTATCTCGAAGTGGGCGCAAGGTGTGGACCCGGCATGGCTGGAAGATGATCTCACCTGGTTTTCAGGCGCAGCGAAACGCGAGGTGAGCAAGCCGGCAGGCTTTCTGGTCGCGCACTTCTTCAACCATCAGACGCATCATCGCGGTCAGGTTCATGCCATGCTGACCGCGGCAGGTGCCAAACCGGACGATACCGACCTGTTCTACATGGACATGTAGCACCGGCATTTGGGTTGGAGCATCAAGTGCTCAATCTACAAATTGAGAGTTTACCAGTCCCGTCACCCCAGCGAAGGCCGGGGGCCAATCCAACTTGACTGCCGGGTCGCTGCGGAGAGAAGGATTCCAGCCTTCGCTGGAATGAGGAGTGTTGGAGTTCCAAAAGTTCCAGCCGGTGCACTATTTGCAATACACGCCCATATCGTGAACACAGTGTTTATCGGGCATGCGTAAAGCGGCGTGCCAATTACCGCTTCGTTAAGACCGGTTGATCTAGTGTGACCCAGGGTCATATTTCGCAAGCAGTTGTCTCTTAATGGTTGAACAGCGCAGCAATTCAAATCTGATCGGCATCATGTGTGTGCTTGGCGGGACATTCGCCCTTGGCATCCAGGATATGATCATCAAGCTGGTGTCGGGTACCTATCCCCTGCACGAGATTGGCTTCGTGCGGTCTGTTTTCGCCATTCTTCTGACCTGTGTGTTTCTCAAGATGGAAGGCGGATTCAGGCAGCTCAGGTCTAGCCGCCCCGGCACTCACCTGGCGCGCGGCATTCTGCTGATCTGTGCCAACATGGCCTATTTTCTGGGCCTGGCGTCCATGCCGCTTGGCGATGCGGCGGCCATTTTCTTTTCTGCACCGCTGATTATAACCCTGCTGGCGATCCCGTTCCTGGGAGAAAAGATCGGTCTGCAACGGTGGCTGGCCGTGTCGATGGGCATGATCGGCGTCATCATCATGCTCCGCCCGGGAACCGATGCGATCCGGCTGGTGGGACTTTTGCCGCTGTTTGCGGCGGTCTGTTACGCGTCCATCCAGATCCTGGCACGCAAGCTGGGCGCCATAGAAAACGCATCCGTAATGGCTTTCTATGTGCAGGTTAGCTTTATCGTTTTCTCCCTCGGATTCGGCCTCGTGTTCGGATCGGGGTGGATGTCGAGCGGCACCAACGTGACGCTGGATTTCCTGTTCAGGGCGTGGAGCGTGCCGGATGCATTTGGCTTTGCGATGATGGCCGCCTGCGGGCTGCTGGTCGGAGTTGGCGGCTATCTGCTGTCGCACGCCTACCGCATTGCACAGGTGCGCACGGTGGCGCCGTTTGAATATGCCGGGCTGCCGTTCGCCGTGCTGCTGGGCTTCATGGTATGGGGAGATCTGCCGGACAGGTTGAGCATCATAGGCATTTTGCTGATTGCCCTGTCCGGTCTGTACGTGTTTTACCGAGAAAACCTGGTGCGCAAGCAGGCCATCGTCAAGGAACCTGTCCTGCGCGACTAGATCATGAAGCTGACCGAGTGCGGGACGATCGAGCTCCTAGTTTGGGTTCAACCGAACCCCTGGTGCTTTGGAGCGTCCTGTG
>JBCCVY010000202.1:0-6723 GCA_039194725.1 Pseudomonadota bacterium | reverse complement strand
GCGACTTCCTGGGCGAAGCTCTGAACCGCATTGTGATAGCGCGGATCAGCCGCGAGGTTGTTTTGTTCGCCCGGGTCTTCAGCCAGATCATAGAGTTGCGGCGGGTCCGGGTCGCAGTGGATGTATTTCAACGTGCCGCGGCGGATCATGTAGACCGGCCACGGGGTCATCTCGGCGCAATACTCCCCGATGGCTTCATCGACCGGGTCCTGTTCGCCGCGGGCCAGCGGCATCAGGCTGCGGCCATCGATGGGTTCTCCGTAAATGGCGTCATCGCCACCGGCGATCTCGACCAGCGTCGGCATCAGATCTACCAGCGAGCAGGCATTGCCGGCAATGCCGGTCGCAACACCCGGTCCGGCCATGACCAGCGGCACCCGGGCGGAGTGCTCAAAGAAGTTCATCTTGTACCACAGGCCGCGCTCACCGAGCATGTCGCCGTGATCTGCGGTGACGACGATGATCGTGTTGTCCCGTTCGCCGGTTTCCTCGAGAGTCCGGACCAGTTCGCCGATCTTGCTGTCGAAATAGCTGACATTGGCGAAATAGGCGCGCCGCGCCCGGCGCACGTCTTCTTCGCTCAAGGCCACGTAGCTGGCCTCAATCCCATCCATGAGACGGCGGGAAAACGGGTCCTGTTCCTCCAGGGCGGGCACGAAATTCGGCATCTCGATGGCTTCGTCGCAATACAGATCCCACCACTCGGGCCGCGCCACATATGGATCATGGGGATGAATGAAGCTGGCCACCATCGCGAACGGCGCGCTGTTGCCGCGCGCCTTGTCGCGGGCATAGTCGACCAGCCAGCGCCGCGCGGCAAACCCGACCTCGTCGTCATAGTCGATCTGGAAAGTGGCATTGGCGACACCGCTTTCCTTCACCGTTTGCATGTTGTGATACCATTTGTCGATGCGCTCATCGGGGGCTTCCCAGTCCGGCGTCCAGGCGAAGTCCGACGGGTAGATGTCGGTTGTCACCCGGTCCTCGAAGCCATGTTTCTGATCCGGTCCGACAAAATGCATTTTGCCGGCCAGACAGGTGCGATAGCCAAGCGCTTTCAGGTAATGGGCAAAGGTGGGGACAGTGGCGCGGAATTCCGAGGCATTGTCGTAGGCCGCGATCCGGCTGATCAACTGACCCGACATGAAGGAAAACCTTGACGGCGCGCACAGCGGAGAGTTGCAGTAGGCCGCGTCGAACCGCATGCCGCGGGCAGCGAGCGCATCCAGGTGCGGGGTCTTGACCACATCATGGCCGTAGGCGCCGGTGAAATGCGGCGCCAGCTGATCTGCCATGATGACAATGATGTTGGGACGATCAGCCAACTGTATTTTCCTCCACCTTTAGAGACTAGGGTCAAAAATTCGACGGCACTTGACTTTTTTCGCCATCAGGTTTTTGTTTTTCGTCAAATGATCCAGAGCAAAGCGCCTCGCCAGGCGCCGTTCAGAATTGGCCTGCTGTTGCTTGCGGGACATAACTCCCTGGCCATGCACGCCTTCATCGATCCGTTTCGCTGCGCCAACTATTTGCGCAGTTCAAAGCTGTACGAATGGGAGTTCTTGGGCTGGCAGCATGATCAGGTCGTGGCCAGCAACGGCATCACAATCGGCAATCTGACGCCAATCCGCGAATTCGGTGGCGACCTCGACCTGCTGGTCGTCAATGCCAGCTGGGATGTGGAAACGTTCAATCAGCCGGCGCTGCTGAACTGGCTGCGCGGCCAAGCCAGTCGTGGCGTCGCCCTGTGCGGTCTCGACACCGGAGCTTTCGTGTTGGGGTTTGCCGGCCTGTTGAAAGGCAAGAGATCGGCGGTGCATTACGAACACATTGCGGCGTTTCGGGAAACCTTCACGGATATCGACATGGGCGAAGACCTGTATGTCATCGATGCCGGTCGGCTGGCCAGTTGTGGCGGCATCGCGGCAACCGACCTGGCGCTGGAGATGCTGCGCCAGCACCAGGGAACCGAAATCGCCAACGCGGCCGGGCGCTATATGTTCCACGAGCGTCTGCGCGCCGGCCATGAAGGACAACTGCCGGCGCCCAAGGAACCGATCGGCTATACGGCCCCGGAACGGCTTCGTGCAGCCATCGTGTTGATGGAAAGCAACCTCGAACACCTGTTGGGCATCGGCGAGATTGCACACAGGGTCGGTCAGTCGCAGCGCCAGTTGGAGCGACTGTTCAAGGCGCACACGGGTGTCACTCCGGTGCGCTACTATCTCGATGTCCGGCTTGACCGCGCCAGAGGCCTGGTGACGCAAACGCAGATGGCAATCGTTGACATTGCGGTTGCCTGCGGGTTTAGCAGCGGCTCGCGCTTTTCCCGTGCCTACAAGCTCCGCTTCGGACTCGCCCCCAGCCGAGACCGCATCGAAGGCCGGGTTCCGTTCCAGTTCAGGTCGTTTCCAAGCCATGCCGGCCTGTGAGCGGGCGGGCCTGTTGCTAAGCGTGCGGATGCCCGACGGATGCGGTGTTGCGACGCTTGCCGGTCGACAATATCATCCGGCGCATTTTCCAGGCCCTATCAGGCAGATTGTCGGGATGAAGACATGAGAATCGCAATGATGGCAACCGGTGGCATAGGCGGGTTTCTGGCGGTCAGGCTGGCCAAAACCGGGCACAAGGTGGCGACCATAGCGCGAGGAGCGCATCTGGAGGCCATCAGGAACAACGGGCTTGGCCTTGAAGCCTCCGACGGCACCCATCGCATTGAGCCGTGGATTGCCACAGCTGATCCGGAAGAGGTCGGGGTGGTCGACGCAATCATCTTTGGCGTGAAGGGGGATGCGCTGGAACCGGCTGCAAAGTCCTGTGAGCCGATGGTCGGGGCGGACACAATTGTGATCCCGTTTCTCAATGGTGTCGAAGCGGCACAGCGATTGGCCGAGATCCTGCCGGAGAAAAATGTTGGCAACGGCGTGGCGCATATCTCGACCACAATAGCGGCTCCGGGTCTCATCAGACAGACCGGTGAATTCAATCGGTTTATCTTCGCCGAACGTGACAGCCAGCCGTCAGCGAGAATTGACCGGCTTCAGCAGGCAATCAATCAGGCTGGCTCTTCCGCGCCGCAAACAGATGATATCGAACGTGACCTTTGGGCGAAATTTGTCCTGTTCTCAGCCGTCTCCGGTGTCACGGCCGCAGCCCGCTGCACCATGGGTGACATCGTGGAGAATCAAAGCCTGGCCGACCTGTTCAAATCCATCGTTTCTGAAACGACCGCTCTCGCAAGAGCCCGGAATGTTGCACTGCCTGCCTCGATTGAATCCGACATCTGTTCGGCCTCGATGAAGCTGCCTCCCGCCATGCGGGCTTCGACGGCGATCGACCTGGAAAACGGCCGTCCGTTGGAGATTGAGTGGATTTCAGGTGCCGTGGCGCGGCTTTCCGAAGCTGCCGGTCTGCAGGCCCCGGTCAACAAGACGGTTTATGCGCTGCTGAGCCCCTACAGGCACGGCAGTCCTTGACTCAGCAGGTTCCTGCAACTCAGCTTGTTCCGACTGCAGGTCAATTGCCGGCAAAGGCATTAAAGCAAGATTTCCTGCCGATGAGGTTCTGGCTGGTTCTGGCCCAGTCAACCCGGTCGATAGGTTGCTCGATATCGCAATTGCAAGGGAAACTGTGATGGTGATTGTGCAGACGTTGTCTTGATGCATGCCGGTATGCAAAGTGTGCCAATGGTTGAATTTGTAGTTCCCCATGATCCTGGCTGGAAAACGGCATTTGCCGCCGAAGCTGCGCTAATAGGTGCGGCGCTTGGCGGAGAGATTGTCCGCCTGCATCACATCGGCAGCACTGCGATACCAAACATCCTGGCAAAGCCGATCATCGATCTGCTGGGTGTCGTTGCCGACCTTGACAGTCTCGATATGAATTCCGCCGCAATGGAAGGCCTTGGCTACGAGGTCATGGGCGCCTTCGGCATTGAGGGCAGACGCTATTTTCGCAAGATAGATGCGGCGGGGCGCCGAACTCACCACCTCCATGTCTTCACTGAAGGCTCACCACACATCGAACGGCACCTGGCGTTTCGAGACTACCTGACCGAACACCCTGCCGTGGCTGCGGCGTATTCAGACCTGAAGGCAAACCTCACCAGCCAGGGCACGCCTTCGTGGGACAGCTACATTGAGGGCAAAGACCCGTTCATAACGGTCACGGAAGCCGATGCCTTGAATTGGTACCGGCGCAAACAACCTGATTGAACCGGCAATCTGTCTATCGGGGGATGGATGCGAAAATAAACTTGACCAAAACACTCAGGTATTATTAATTCCAAGTACTTTCGGTTTGAGAGGATGTGGTGCAGCTTCTGATCCGCTCGCCCGGCCTCCGGCCGTTGATATCAACAGATCTCTTTGTACTTGCCTGTCCTGGATCCGCGGCCGGCCAGGTTCAGGATCCGAAGTAATTGCGGAGTCGGAGAGCAGATTTGGCAGAAAAGCAACCATCGAATTCAAACTCATCAAAAACCGGCGGCTGCGACACCCATGCGGTGTTAAGCACAGATCAATATGAGCGCGATCAGATTCGCGCGCTGTTCATCATGCGATGTTACTTTTTGTCGTTCTCCAAGGCCGGTTGTGACTCATGGCAAACCGGACTTGAAACTGCAGTTGAGACGTTCGGGGAGCATGACGGGCCCGGGATTGCATGGCAGTGTTTGAAGACGGTTCGCGCGATGCGAAAGTCGAGAAACAGTGTGTTTCAGTTCTGCAATCCGTTTTGCAAATGCTGCAAGGACCGGCTGACCCAGAGCGAAGCCAATATCATGGATTGCATTTGCGCCATCCGTGGCGGCGAGGCAGGCAAGCTGCACCTGTCCTCCATGATGCTGTGCGAGGGAAACAACGACACGAATTTCCTCGCCTCCATCCGAGACCTTACCAGCGAGCTTGCCCGATTGCAGAAGTGAGACCCGAGCTGTAGAATTGGCCCCGGTCAGTTGGTTGGATGGCACGCACCAAACCTGTGCCGCAGCTGCATCAACGACGCAAACCATGATGGAAGACGGTTTCAGGCAGAGACTTTGTCTGCGCCGGCTATGCCAAGTTTCACCGTCTTCACCGGCTTGAGGGCTGCTGGTGGATGATGCGCCACGCATATGATGGTGGTTTTCGGAAGCAACGCGCGCAGCACGCCAAACAGCTCGGCTTCCGCGTCGGGTCCCAGCGCGCTGGTGGGTTCATCAAGGATCAGCCATTTAGGCTTTGCCAGCAGGATACGGGCGAACACCAGGCGCTGTTTTTCGCCCTCCGACAATCCTTCAAGTGCCGCCACTCTGTCCTGCTCCAGCACGTGTGAACGATGCTGCAAACCGACCTGCAGCAACACCGATGTCAACCTGTCCAGATCGACCGGGCGGTTGTTGTCGGGATAGGTCAGTGCGGATGCAATCCCGTCGCCGAACAGGTACGGGTTCTGTGACGCAAAGAACATGGGTTGATCAGGCAGACTTATGCTGCCTTGCCCGTATGGCCAGATGCCGGCTAGCGCGCGCAGCAAGGTCGTCTTGCCAATGCCGGACGGCCCGCGCAGCCAGACCCTCTCGCCGGCAGCAATGCTCAGATCATCTATGCTAACGATACTGCGTCCATCAGGCGTGAACAGCTTTAGGCCCGAAATTTCAAGCCTGTCGGCGCCTGAACGCAGCCATTCAATCTCGCTTGGCACGTCCGGCATGCGGCCGGGATCGCCCAGCCGGTCAAGCAATCCGCCAAGACGGTCAGACACCGCCACGAAATTGGCAAGGTCGCGGTAGGAGAAGATGAACCAGCTCAGCGTGGTGGTGACCCTGGAAAACGCAGACGCCAGTTGCATCAATCCGCCAAGGGTCACTTCCCTGGCCAGATAGGCGGGCAAGGACAGGAAGATCGGGATCCGCAGAACGGTCTGGCGGTACGGTCGCGTAAACAGGCCGACAATGAACTCACGGCCGATCAGGCGGCGCCAGTTGACGAGGATTTTCGAGAACCGCTCGTCGATCCGGTCCCGTTCGGCTGCCTCGCCGTTTGCAATGGCCACTTCCGCCGCGTTGTCGCGCAGTTGCACGAGCGAGTAGCGGAAGTCGGCCTCGCGTCTTTCGCGCTCGAACAGCAGGCCTTTCAGCGGCCAGCCCAGGACATGGGTGAATATGCTGGACAGCAACACGTATATGAACGATGTCCAGACCAGGTAATGGGGGATGGACATGTCCAGGCCAAACACTGAAAACTCCAGCGCAAAGGTGGACAGAGACCACAGAACCGTGACGTAGGAAAACAGGCCGATGATCCTGGTAAACAGGTCCAGCGCCTCTCTCAGCAGGCCGGAGACGAATAGACGGCAATCTTCGGCTATGCGCTGGTCGGGATTTTCGAGACCCTCCGGCGCAAGCCCTTCACGCAAATGCCAGTAAGACTTGTTGGCCAGCCAGAGGCTCAATGCGTGATCGGTGAGCCGTGTGCGCCATCGGATGATGATGAATTTGCGCAGATAGTCAGAAATCAGAAAGCGCCCGGCGCTGAGTGCTGTAAGTGCGAAAAAGACACCGACCTGCTCGACGGCGACCGTCGCATCGTACGCCTCCAGCGCATTGAAGAAATCGGCATTCCAGGTGACAAAGCGAAGCTCGATCCAGATGCTGAAAAGCTCCAGGCCGATTACAATTGCCAGCAAACCGAGAGTTGCAGGTGCACCTGGACCTGACGCGGCTATCCGCGCCAGGTCCAGGAT
>JBCCVY010000201.1:0-6746 GCA_039194725.1 Pseudomonadota bacterium | reverse complement strand
GGTGATGACCAGATCCACCTGGCCGTTCTGCATCAGGTGGCCGCCGGCATTGTCGACCACGATTGTGTGCGGCACTCCGTGGCTGCCAAGTTCCCACGCCGTCAGCGCAGCGCCCTGATTGCGTGGCCGGGTCTCATCCGCCCAGACATGTACCGGAATGCCCTTGTCGTGCGCCATGTAGATGGGTGACAGGGCCGTGCCCCAGTCGACGGTCGCGATCCAGCCGGCATTGCAATGGGTCAGGATATTGACGGTTTCTCCGGGTTTTCTGGCTGCGATGTCTTCGATCAACTCCAGGCCGTTGCGACCGATGGCAGCATTGGTCTCCACATCGGCATCGCACAGCTCTCCGGCCCGCTTGTAGGCGGCGGCTAGCCGGTCCTCGCGCGGCAGGTTGCGCACTGCGGCCAGCATTTCATCGAGTGCCCACATCAGATTGATCGCGGTAGGCCGGGTCCGGCGCAGCCGGGCGTCGGCGGCCTCCAGTGCATCGTCGGATGCATCTTCGCCCAGGGCCAGGCAGACGCCATAGGCAGCCGTTGCGCCGATCAGCGGGGCACCGCGAACCTGCATGATCTCGATGGCGCGCGCGGCGTCTTCAACCGTCTGCAAGGTCACGATCTCGAACTCGTGCGGCAGCCGGGTCTGGTCGATTATATCGACCCGCCAGCCATCATCATTGAGCCAGATCGAGCGGTATGGTTTGCCTGCAACTTTCATCTCGCTTTACTTCCCGCTGCCTTCCAGGCCAAGGCGCAAGCCCAGGCCGGCAAGAATTGAACCGCCGATCCAGCGGGCAATGCGCTGACCGCGCAGGCTCTGCTTGATGCGACCTACAATGCGGTGGGCCAGAGAAACCGCAACAAGATCGGCCGATGAAAAGGCCACGTTTACAATGGTGCCGAGGATCAGGAACTGCAGCCACGCGGGCAGGCCGGCCGCCGGATCGACGAACTGCGGCAGGAACGCGATGAAGAATATCGCTGTTTTCGGATTCAGCACTTCCACCAAAACGCTTTGTGCAAACGTCCGGCGCGGATTCGTTGCCGCACACGGGGAAGCGTCCTCCTCGACACGCTGGGTGATCATACGAAAGCCCAGCCACACCAGGTAGGCGGCGCCGGCAAGCTTGACGATCATATAGACGGTGGGAACCTCGGACAGCAGAAACCCCAGTCCAAGCGCGGCGGCGATGACATGCACATAGCCTCCCAGGTGGATGCCCAATGCCGCCATCAGACCGCCCTTGCGGCCGCGGGCAATGGTTTGGGCCGTGGCATACAGCAACGCCGGGCCCGGCATGTAGGCGAAAATCATGGTGGCGACCATGAACGCCGCAAGTGTGTCGAGGTCAGCCAATCCTAATCTCCCGCATAGTCCACCAGCCGGTGCACCTTGATGTCCTTGTCGATGAGCTTCTGTGCGCCACCCAGATCCGGCAGGTTGACAACGAAGGCGGCCGCAACCACCTCGCCCCCGGAATCGTGAATCAGGTCAATGGCGGCTTCTGCCGTGCCACCGGTGGCGATCAGATCGTCGATGAGCAGGATCTTGTCGCCTGCCGAAATGGCATCTGCATGGATCTCAATCGTGTCGACGCCGTATTCCAGCTGATAATCCCGGCCTATGACCTTGCCCGGCAGCTTGCCTTTTTTGCGGATCGGCAGGAAGCCGAGACCGAGCTCGTGGGCAATGGCGCCGCCGAGGATAAAGCCACGTGCCTCGATACCGACCACATAGTCCACACCGGCTGACAGGAACGGCCACATCAGTTCGTCGACGGCGGCACGAAAGGCATGCTTGTTGGCCAGCAGGGTGGTGATATCGCGGAATGTTATGCCCGGTTTGGGGTAGTCCGGAATGGTGCGGATGTGGCGGCGGATATCAAAGCCGTTGCGAAGGTCCATCAGGCAGATCCTATTTGTTCACTTGAAATTCGCTACCCGGCTTTATCGACGAATTCATCGAACTGAGCAACAGCCGCGCGCTTGTCGGCCTCGTTCATGAACGAGCCGATGAAGCTGTTGCGGCCCAGTTGCACGATCTCGGCTTGGGTGAGGTTCAATGCCTGCGTCACGGCCAGATAGTTCTCGTTCATATAGCCGTCGAAATAGGACGGATCATCGGAGTTGACGGTGGCGCAGATGCCGGCCTGCAGCATGCGCCTGAGCGGGTGGTCCCTTAAGTCAGGCACCACCTGGAGCCGCTTGTTGGACAACGGGCAGACGGTCATGGCCATGCCGCTGTCGGCGATGCGCCGAACCAGCACGGGATCCTCCAGCGCCCGGTTGCCATGATCGATACGCTCGACCTGGAGATCATCAAGCGCTTCAGTGACATAAGCCGGCGGGCCTTCTTCACCGGCATGGGCTACCGGCGTGAAACCGTGTTCGCGGGCTTCGGCGAAGACCCGTTTGAACTTCGACGGCGGGTGGCCGATTTCGGAGCTGTCGAGGCCAACGCCGTGGATATGGCTCTTGCACGCACAGGCGTGCTCCAGGGTATCAAACGCCTCGTCTTCGCTGAGATGACGCAGGAAGCACATGATGAGTTTCGAGGTAATGCCGAAATCGCTCCTGGCCTTGTCAAAAGCATCTGTCAGACCGGACAGGACGGTGTCAAAGCTGACGCCGCGGGCGGTATGGCCCTGCGGGTCGAAAAAGACCTCCACGTGGGTGACGTTCTGCGCCGCCATCTTTTCCAGATAGGCCCAGGCAAGATCAAAGAAATCTTCTCGCTTGAGCAGCACCGACATGCCCAGGTAATAGACATCGAGGAAGTCCTGCAGGCAGTTGAATTCGTAGGCTTGGCGAACTTCCTCCACCGTGGCATAGGGCAGGGTGACCTGATTGCGCTCAGCCAGGCTCATCATGAGCTCCGGCTCAAGGGTGCCTTCTATGTGCAGATGCAGTTCTGCCTTGGGCATCTCGGTGATGAAGCGGTCAAGTTTCATTTGCTACCAGGATCGTGACGGGTTGAGCCTAGCGGTTCAGGACCCGGCCGGCAACGGCATCAAGCTTTGCCAAAAGCTCCGGGTCACGCTTTTCCGGGGTTGTCATGATCGCATACTCCAGGGCCGTATCCGAATGGATGGGGCAGGGCTGATGCTCTGCGGGCAAGTCATGGGCAAGCCGTGTGACTAGCTTGATGGCGTTGGAGACGTTGGCGCGCATGACCTCGAGGATCGAGGTGATGTCCACGGCGCCGTGATCAGGATGCCAGGAATCGAAATCGGTTACCATGGCGGCGGTGGCATAGCAGATCTCTGCCTCACGGGCCAGCTTGGCTTCCGGCATGTTGGTCATGCCAATCACGTCGCAACCCCACTGCCGGTAAAGCTTGCTTTCGGCAACGCTCGAAAATTGCGGGCCTTCCATGCACAGATAGGTGCCGCCGCGGGCATGGGGTATGGCTTCCGCCTTGGCAGCGGCCTCCAGTGCATCGGCCAGCAGCGGGGAAATCGGATCGGCAGCCGAGACATGTGCGACGCAACCTTCGCCAAAGAAGCTCTTCTCGCGGGCGAAGGTGCGGTCGATGAACTGGTCAATGATCACAAACGTGCCGGGCGGCAGTTCTTCGCGGAAGGAACCGCATGCTGACACCGACACGAGGTCGGTGACCCCGGCGCGCTTCAGGACGTCTATGTTGGCGCGATAGTTGATGCCACCAGGCGGTATTTTGTGGCCGCGGCCGTGGCGGGGCAGAAACACCACGGGCAGGCCGCTGATCTCGCCGCGACGGACCTCGTCGGAGGGCTCGCCCCACGGACTTTCGATCTTCTCCCAGCGGGCGTTGTCCATTTCGATGTCATAGACGCCTGATCCACCGACAATACCAAGGACGGATTTGGTCATTTGCTATACTCCGGATTGAAAAAGCCCGGACGTTTCCATCCGGGCTCATTGTTCAAAAGCATCGTAACCTCTGCGGGCCTCAGTGCGGTTCGCGACCCCAGACGCGCTTCTTGGTCAGGAACAGCAATATCGACAGGATGACCAGGTACAGCACGACCTGGAAGCCCATGGACTTGCGCTGTTCCATCTTCGGTTCACCTGCCCAGGTCAGGAACGCCGACACGTCGGTCGCCATCTGCTCAACACTGGCCTTGGTGCCGTCGGCATACTCCACAATGTCCTCAGATAGCGGCGGTGCCATGGAAATCCACGGTCCTGCCACGAAATACGGATTGTAGTAGCGGCCCTCTGGCGCATCCTTGGCTGCCTCGGCAGGCGGGTCCTGGTAGCCCATCAACACGGCGCGCACGTACTCGGGGCCGCCATTGCCTTTCACCAGCTTGATGAAAGGCGATACATACCATGGATAATGGAAGCCTTCACGCTTCTTGGTGATCAGCGACAGGTCGGCCGGGTAGGCACCGCCATTGGCCGCCATCGCAGCTTCCCTGTTCGGGAATGGGCTTGCAAACTTGTCGGCCGGAAGCGCCGGGCGTTCAAACATTTCGCCTTCTGAATCCGGGCCGTCCATTACGGTATACTCTGCCGCAACCGCTTTGACCTCCTCCGCCGACAGTTCCGGTCCGCCGGGCTGACTCAGATTGCGGTAGGACATCTGGTTCAATGAGTGGCACGCCGAGCAAACCTGCTTGTACACCAGAAAGCCGCGCTGCAATTGTGCCCGGTCAAAATGGCCAAACACGCCCTCGAACGAAAAGCTGATGTCTTCTGCCTTTTTCTGCTTGCCTGCCGCTATGGCAGCCGTGCCGCCTAGAACCAGCGAGGCTCCCAGAGCAATGGCAACAAGGAGTTTTCTTGTCATGTTCATCTGATTGTCTCCTGATACCTGCTGTTACTCGGCCGGTTGGGCTGCGGGCTGCTTGCCGGCATTCTTCGCCAGCACCGCGTCTGATATGGACGACGGCAGCGGTTTCGGCGTTTCCAGCAATCCGACAAGCGGCAGCAGAATGAGGAAGTGGGCGAAGTAGTAGACCGTTGCGATCTGGCCAACGGTGATCCACCAGCCTTCCGGCGGGTTGGCGCCGACGACGCCGAGGATGAAGAAGTCGATCATCAACAGCCAGAACAGCTGCTTGAAAATCGGCCGGTAGGTGGCAGAGCGCACTTTCGACGTATCGAGCCAGGGCAGGATGAACCAGATCAGGATCGAGGCGAACATGGCGACAACACCCAACAGCTTGTCCGGCACAGCGCGCAGGATCGCGTAGAACGGCAGGTAGTACCATTCGGGCACGATATGCTCGGGCGTGACCAACGGATTGGCTTCTTCATAGTTGATCGAGTGGCCGAGATAGTCGGGCAGGAAGAACACGAATATGGCGAAAATGATGAAGAACACGCACAAGGCAAATGCATCCTTCACCGTTGCGAACGGCGTGAACGCGACCGTATCCTGACCGGACTTCACTTCAACCCCGGCTGGATTGTTCTGGCCGGTGACGTGCAGGGCCCATACGTGCAAGATGACAACCCCGACCAGCACGAACGGCAACAGGTAGTGCAGCGAGAAGAAACGCTGCAAAGTGGCATTGTCCACCGAAAAACCGCCCCAGAGCCAGGTCACGATTGCCTCACCGAAGAACGGCACGGCGGAGAACAGGTTGGTGATAACCTTGGCGCCCCAGTAGCTCATCTGGCCCCACGGCAGCACATAACCCATGAAGCCGGTGGCCATCATGATCAGGAAGATGGCGACGCCCAGCATCCACAGGATTTCGCGGGGCGCCTTGTAGGAGCCGTAGTACATGCCGCGGGCGATGTGGATGTAGACCGCGATAAAGAAGAATGATGCGCCGACCTGGTGCCATTTCTGGATGATGTTGCCGAAGTTCACGTCACGCCGGATATGCTCAACGGAATCGAATGCCATATCCACGTGCGGCGTGTAGTGCATGACCAGCACGATGCCAGTGATGATCTGCGAGACCATCATGATCATCAAGATGCCGCCGAACGTGTACCAGTAGTTCAGGTTGCGTGGCACCGGATAGCTGACGAAGCTGTCATACATAAGCCGCGGCAACGGCAAACGGTCGTCAACCCATTTCATGACCGGGTTGGTCGGATTATATGTGGAATGTCCGCTCATGATATATGCCCTCAGCCAATCTGGATCTTCGTGTCGCTCAAGTACTGGTACTCGGGCACGGGAAGGTTTTCCGGCGCGGGGCCTTTGCGGATACGGCCCGAGGTGTCGTAGTGCGACCCGTGGCACGGGCAGAACCAGCCGTCATACTCGCCCTCATTGCCGATCGGCACACAACCCAGATGAGTGCATACGCCCATCTGCACAAGGTATTGTTCTTTGCCGTCCACGACACGGTTCGCGTCCGTTGCCTCGCTGCCGTCCGCCACATTGGCGTTGCGTGCGAAGGGGTCCGGCAGATCGGCAATGTTCACTGCTTTGGCCTCCTCGATCTCCTTCGCTGTACGATGCCGGATAATCACCGGATTACCGCGCCACTGCACGGTGACTGACTGGCCTTCCTCGATCGGTGCGAGGTCAACCTCGATGGACGCCAGCGCCAGCACCGAGGCCGACGGGTTCATCTGATCAACCAAGGGGATGGCCAGTGCGGCTGCGCCGACGGCGCCAACCGCGCCGGTGGCTATATAGAGAAAATCTCGACGGTCTTCGTCTGGTGCTTCAGCAGTTGACACGGGCTTACCCCTCGCTCGGCTTACCTGTTTAAAAACTCCACCCGCTCATGGTCGCCACAATTGTGCCACGACGCTGAACAGATTGGACCGGGTTGTGGCATTCGTGCGGTG
>JBCCVY010000200.1:0-6760 GCA_039194725.1 Pseudomonadota bacterium | reverse complement strand
TTTCCATGTGCTCCATGGAGCCTGCAAAAGACAAGCGCAGGAACCTGTTGCCGCGTTCAGCATCGAAGTCTGCCCCGGGAGATGCGGCGACATGGGCTTCCTTAAGCATTGCCTGGGCAAATGCAAAACTGTCATTGGTCAGGTTCGCAACGTCGGCGTAGAGATAAAACGCCCCGTCTGCCGGCGACAGGTTGCCGAGACCCAATCCGGGCAACTCCCGCAACAGGAAATCACGGTTTTCCCGATACTCAGCTTTGCGCTGCTCCAGCTCTTCGGTTGCGTCGAACGCCGCGATGGCGGCGTACTGTGACAGGGTCGGTGGTGAAATGAACAGACTCTGGGCCAGGCACTCCGCCTGGCGAACGAGGCTTTCAGGCACGATCATCCAGCCGATGCGCCAGCCGGTCATGCAGTAATACTTTGAGAAAGAGTTGATGATCACGGCATCTGCGTTACTGGTCAGCGCCGTTGCCTGCGGCATCTCGTAATTCAGCCCGTGATAGATTTCATCGGAGATAAACCAGATGTCCCTGCTGGCGCAGGTGCGGGAAATGTCGGCCAGGTTTTCCGGCGTGACCATGGTGCCGGTCGGATTGGCGGGGCTCGCCAGCAACAGACCCGACAGCCCGTTTTCGCAGGCCTTGGCAATCTGGTCAGGCGTCGGAGCCCAACGATGGCGGGCGTCGACCGCTATGTCGGCAATGGTGATATCGAGCGCCGTCAGAATGTTGGAATATGCGGGATAACCAGGCACCGTCAGGCCGACCTTGTCGCCCTGGTCAAAGCAGGCGAGAAAACTGAGCACAAAAGCGCCTGACGAACCGGTTGTCACCACGACCCTGGCCGGGTCGACATCGACACCATAGGCCTCGTCATAGTGTTGTGCGATGCGCTCGCGCAATACCGGCAGCCCGAGCGAGTTGGTGTAGCCCATATAGGCCCCGTCCAAGGCTTCCCTGGCAGCCTCCACAACCTTTTGAGGTGGTCCGCCGGCTGGTTGGCCTGCCGACATATGCACCACATCGTGACCGACAGCGGCCAGTGCATTGGCCTCGCGAAACATGTCCATGACAATGAACGGCTGAACAAGAGAGGCCCGTTTGGAAGATGAAGGAGACATTGTACCCGGAATCGATGAGATGGAGGCTGCAAGCTGCCCCTACCTATCAGATGCGATGGTTCATGCAAACCTGGTGACAGCAAAACCACTCACGGCTCTGTGACCCTGCACCTCATCGCATAACCCATGCTTTTGCCGTAATGTTCAATACAAATCCGTCTGATGCAGAACTGCGTCTCAACGTCGTTGCGTCACCGTCGGGCCGGTTGCACAAAAGGATAACTACAGCAGACTGATGCACAGGTTATTGCATACAATCGGAATCCTGGTACTGGCTGCCGCCATGCTGGCGCAGGCAAGCCTGCCGTCATTTGCGCAACAGCGCGGCAACATTCCCCGGCTGATCAGAGACGCGGAAATCGAAGAGCTGATGCGGCGCTATCTGAAGCCGATCTTCAAGGCCGCCGGCATCCCCCGCGGCGCCGTCAACATCTACCTGGTCGACGACAGCCGCATCAACGCGTTCGTGGCCGGCGGCCAGCGCATTTTCATTCATACCGGCCTTATCGAGCAGGCCACTACGCCGAACCAGGTGATTGGCGTGCTGGCGCATGAGACGGCGCACGTGGCAGAGGGCCATCTGGCCCGGCTTGGTGTACAGCTCGACCGTGCGTCCACGCAAATGATCATCGGCACCTTGCTGGGTGCGGCGGCCGCCGTGGGCGCATCGCAGGCCGGGGCTGCCTCCAGCGGCGGTGCAACCGGCGCGTTGGTTTTCGGCGGCGCGGAATTTGCCAGGCGGAACCTCCTGACCTATGTCCGCGCCCAGGAGGCCGCGGCTGACGAAGGCGCGCTGCGCTACCTGAATGCATCGGGACAGTCCGGCCGCGGCATGCTGGAGCTGTTTCAGAAACTCTACAACCAGTCGATTGCTTCGGTGCAGTACATAGATCCGTATGCAGTGTCCCACCCCCTGCCCCTGCAGCGCATCCGGGTTCTGGAAAATCGCGTGCGGGCGTCCAAGCACTACAACAAGAAGGACAAGGACTACCTGGTTTTCCGCCACAAGATGGCACAGGCAAAACTGGCCGGCTTCACCCGGACGCCACAGTCGGTCTACAACTCCTATCCGACGTCGGACCAATCCATTCCGGCACAATATGCCCGGGCCATCGCAGCTTACAGAGTGGGCGACCTGAAGACAGCGATACCGGCCATTGACAAGCTGATCGCGCAAATACCGAAGAACCCGTATTTCTGGGAGCTCAAGGGTCAGGCCCTGCTGGAAAAGGGCTTCCCGGCCGAGGCCGTGGCGCCCCTGCGGCAGGCGCAAAAACTGTATCCAAAAAGCGGTCTGATCAAAATTCTGCTGGCCCAAGCCCTGCTGGCCGCCGGCACAAAGGATGCTGCCCGCGAGGCGCTGTCGGTGTTGTCGAAAGCCCAGCGGTATGAAGGCGAGTCGGGCTCGCTGCATCTGCACAAAGCACGCGCGCACGGCATTCTGGGCGACTATGCCCGCGCCGAACTGTCCACGGCGGAAAGCGCCATGCTGCGCGGCGACAAGAAACTGGCCAAGCGGAAGGCAGAAGGGGCCAAGCGCCGGTCAAAGTCCGGCTCCACTGTCTGGATCAGGGCCACAGACATCCTCAACGCCTTGAAAAAGAAGAAAAGTTGAAGATGGATTTTCTCGCAGAAGCGGTATAACCCTTCCCTAAACCAAGTCCGACCGATTTGGACAAAACAGGAGTTCGATTTCATGCGCATCAGATTCACAGCCAGCCTGACGGCGATTGCTTTGGCTGCCGGCGTTGCACAATTCACCCTGCCGGCTGCTGCGCAGGAAACGTTCTCAAAGGCGCAAACCGAAGAGATGCACAATATCATCCGTGAATACCTGCTGGAAAACCCCGCCATTTTGAACGAGATGATTGCCAAACTGCAGGCGGCCGAGCGTGATCAGCAGGACAGGCAGGCCCGCGAAGCCATCGCCAGCAACGCCGAGCAGCTGTTCCGCAATGAGAACGATGTTGTTGTCGGCAATCCCAATGGCAGCGTAACCATGGTCGAATTCTTCGACTACAATTGCGGTTTCTGCAAACGGTCCGTAGCCGACGTGCTTCGTTTCACCGAGGAAGACAAGGACCTGCGGATTGTCATGAAGGAATTCCCGATCCTGTCCGAAGGCTCGATAATCGCCTCGCGTGCCGCGATCGCATCGAAAAAGCAGGGCAAATACTGGGAGTTCCATCTTGCCCTGATGGCTGCCAGCGGCAACATCGACACCGAAGAGAAGGTGATGTCGATTGCAGCCGAAGCTGGTGTTGACGTGGCGAAACTCAAGGCTGACATGACCGCCGATGCCGAAGAAATTGAGAAGAACATCAATGACAACCGTGCGCTGGCACAGGCGCTTGGCATCAATGGTACGCCAGCATTTGTGATCGACGACAACCTGGTGCCCGGAGCCATGCCCTACGATCAGCTGGCCACCAGCGTGAAGATCGTGCGCGACAAGGGCGGTTGCCAGTACTGCTGACCGGGCGGGAACGCAATTTCCGGACACATTTCATTTGACCGCTTTGTCATCGCATGCGGCGCGGAACCGGTACATCTCATCCACAGCCTGTCGGGTGCGTGCGCTTGGCCGGACGCTGTTTTTGTGGCAAGACCGGGATACGACAAAATGCGGAAGTCAGCATATGCCTGCTGCGGCCCCGCCTGCCTGCCCCAATTGGAGATGATTCCTGTTGTCCGAGACGATTGTGATACTCAACGGTCCGAACCTGAACCTGCTCGGCACACGTGAACCTGAAATTTATGGCGCTACGACACTGTCCGACATTGAGGCCAGTTGCCGCGCGCATGCGGAAGAAATCGGCGTTGCCATCGACTTTCGCCAGTCCAATCTCGAAGGCGAACTGGTGGACTGGGTTCAGCAGGCCAGGGACACGGCCATCGCCATTGTCATCAATGCTGCAGCCTACACCCATACGTCCGTTGCCCTGCATGATGCGCTCAAGGCAAGCGGCCTGCCGGTTGTTGAACTGCATCTTTCCAATGTGTACAAGCGCGAGAGCTTCCGGCATAAGAGCTTCATCTCCAGCGTTGCGGACGGGGTCATATGCGGCTTTGGCGCGTATGGCTATGTGATGGCAATCGACGCGGCAAGACACATCGCCACGACAAGAACTGAGAAAACCTGACTCACAGGATACCGGAATCGAACATGGCCAAGGACAACAAGACATTCGACAACGACCAGATTCGCCAGCTTGCCGAAATCCTGACCGACACAGGCTTGAGTGAAATCGAGGTTGAGCAGGACGGCCTGAAGATCCGGGTCGCGCGTGAAATACAGCCAAGCTATGCCGCAGCGCCCGCGCCGGTGGTGCAAGCGCCCGCGCCGAGCATCGCCAGCGCACCGGCGCCGGCACCGGAGGCTGCTCCTGTGCCTGCTGCGAAATCCGCCGGAACGGTGAATTCTCCGATGGTCGGCACCGCCTACATGTCACCGGCACCGGAGGCGGCGCCGTTTGTTCAGGTCGGCAGCCAGGTCAAGGCCGGACAGCCGATCATGATCATCGAAGCCATGAAGACCATGAACCAGATTCCGGCGCCGCACAGTGGAACCGTGACAGCGATCCTCGTCAACAATGGCGATCCGGTCGAATATGACGAACCTCTTATGGTGATTGAGTAGACTTACCCCTTTTCGCCCCCGTATTGAGACCGCCCGTAAGGCCCAATCCCGATGTTTGAAAAAGTCCTGATAGCCAACCGTGGTGAAATCGCGCTTCGTGTACTGCGCGCCTGCCGCGAATTGGGTGTGCAGACGGTCGCCGTTCACTCCACTGCCGATGCAACGGCCATGCATGTGCGCCTGGCTGACGAGAGTGTGTGCATCGGCCCGCCCTCGGCAACGGACAGTTATCTCAACATCCCCGCCATTGTGGCAGCGTGCGAAATCACCGGCGCAGACGCCGTGCATCCAGGTTACGGCTTCCTGTCGGAAAACGCCCGGTTTGCCAAGATTCTCGAAGAACACGACATCGCCTTCATCGGCCCGTCTGCCGAGCACATCTCGGTCATGGGCGACAAGATCGAGGCCAAGCTCACCGCGCAGAAGCTCGGCATTCCGGTGGTTCCCGGTTCCGATGGCGGTGTTTCAGGGTTTGAAGAGGCCCGGCGGGTGGCCAAGGACATAGGCTACCCGGTGCTGATCAAGGCCGCTGCCGGCGGCGGCGGACGCGGCATGAAGGTGGCACCGTCCGAAGACGAAATCGACACGGCGCTGTCGACCGCCCAGACCGAGGCGAAAGCCAACTTTGGCGACGATGCCGTCTATATTGAACGTTATCTGGGCACGCCCCGCCATATCGAAATCCAGGTGTTTGGCGACGGAAAAGGCAATGCCGTCTATCTGGGCGAGCGCGACTGTTCGCTGCAGCGCCGCCATCAAAAGGTCTGGGAAGAAGCCCTGTCGCCTGCCCTGAACGCTGCGCAGCGCAAGGAGATTGGCGAAATCTGCTCCAAGGCGATGGCGGAGATGAAGTATTCGGGAGCCGGCACTGTTGAGTTCCTGTATGAGGATGGCGAGTTCTTCTTTATCGAGATGAATACCCGGCTGCAGGTTGAGCATCCGGTGACAGAGGCCATCACTGGCCTTGATCTGGTGCAGGAGCAACTGCGCGTGGCCTCCGGAGCCACACTTGGCTTCAAGCAGGAAGACATCCATTTTTCAGGCCATGCAATAGAGTGCCGCATCAATGCGGAGAACGCGGAGACCTTCGCGCCGTCTCCCGGCAGAGTGGTTGGCGTACACCAGCCGGGAGGCCTCGGTGTTCGCGTGGACTCGGGCATCTATGCCGGCTACTCGATTCCACCCTATTATGACAGCCTGATCGGCAAACTGATTGTGCACGGCCGGGACCGCAACGAATGCCTGATGCGGCTGAGGCGCGCGCTCGGCGAATACGTCATCGAAGGAATCGACACGACGATTCCACTGTTTCAACGCCTGCTTGGCGAAACCGACATCATTGACGGCGAATATGACATCCACTGGCTGGAGAAGTTTTTGTCCAACTAGAGTGTCGATCCGGGACTTTTCCGGCAAAACTGAAACGTTTGACCGGTTGAACAGTTTGTTCGGTCGGGCGGCATGGAAACTGGCGAAAACAATCCTATATAAGTCGTTGGTGCGGACATCCTGGCCGCACAATCCATGGGAATACTCTATGCCACCAATTTATCTCGATCCGGCACCAAGGTCATATCCCGACTTTGTCCATTTGCTGGGCCGCGGCAATCGCGGCGAGGCGGCAGCCGGCACAACATCCTCCATCTCAGACCTTGAGGACTGGCTGTTGGGAGATGCCATCAACGAAACTGACATGCTGTCGCTGACAGAGTCGCTCGCCTGGCGCATGGTCGCAGCCGGACTGCCGGTGGTGCGCGCCACCATCCACGTGGGCACACTGCATCCGCAACTGACCGGCTTTGGCTGGAGTTGGAGCAAGCTTGACGGACTATGCGACGAAATCGTCATCAAGGCCATGTCGGCCCAGTCAGAGGCCTATATGCGTAGCCCCCTGCGCCCGGCAATCGAAGAAGGCCAGTCGTTGTTTCTGGATGTCACCGATGCGGAGACACAGGCGCTGTATCCGATTGCCGCTGAGCTCGCAGAGCAAGGAATCAAAC
>JBCCVY010000199.1:0-6782 GCA_039194725.1 Pseudomonadota bacterium | reverse complement strand
CCGCCGTTTGTCGAAGTGACCGATCCGGACCAGCTGCTGCCCTATCTGGAACATGTGGCCAAGCGGCCCTACAATCACGGCCTGAACGCCTGCTGGGATCTCAAGCCAGGTGAACGGGTGCTGCTGCGCGTCGACAACTGGCACTCCGACATGGTCATCCGGGCGTGCCAGAAGATTCTCGAAAAACACAATGTGGTCTACGAGATCAAAAAGATCGATCGCGGTCCGATCCCGCAATGGGTCGGTGCCGACGAGGTCCAGTACTATTTGCGCCGCACCAAGGAGCTGGCCGAATGGATGGACATGTGGGAGGAGATCGAGAAGAAGAAGGAATATGACAAGGTCCTGATGGGGTATGGCGGCCCGGTTCTGGCGGAACGCTACATCAAGATCCAGCGCATGCCGTTCATCACGCCGGAAATTCTGGCCTCACCGGCCCACACCATGCCGATCGAGGTGCTCAACGCCATGGACAGGTGGACCTGGGACCGTATCCGCTCGGCCAAGCGGGCCCGCATCACCGATCCGGAAGGCACCGACCTGGAGTTCACCAACCATCCGGAATACTGGGACAGCCGGCGCGAATTCTACAATCCCGACCTGGTGTCGGCGACCTGGACCGGCAATGAACACTTCGGCAAGACCTACCTGCCTGGCCACGTCACCGGCAGGCCGTGGGTGTTCCTGCCCGGCAAGGAAAGCGGCAACGGTGTCATTGCCGGCACCACCAACCACATCGCCGCCATGGACTGGACACAACTGGTTGTCGAGAACTCGAAGATCACCCAGATCAACGAAGGCGGGGAGTTCGGCCGGCAGCTGCGCGAGGTCATGGCGCAGACCGCCGACATCCAGTACCCGGCGTTTCCCGGCAAGGGCATCATGCACTGGTGGGAAGCCTCGATCGGCACCAACCCGCACATTCACCGGCCGCGCAAGGATTTCCCGTCGGGCTTCGTCAACTGCCTGTATGAGCGGGTGCGCTCCGGCGTGATCCACATGGGCTTCGGCACCATCATTTCATCCATGGCGGAACGCCAGGCAGCCCGGGTCGGCCATCTGGTCGGACACTGGCACATTCACCTGTACTTCCCGAACTATCATCTGGAGCGGGAAGGCGACAACGAGATGCTGATCGAGAACGGCCGCCTGCTGGCGCTCGACGATCCGGAGATCCGCAAGCTGTGCGCCAAATACGGCGACGTTGACCTGTGGCTGGATGAATCCTGGAACCCGGCGGTGCCCGGCATCAACATGGACGGCGACTACTGGGATCACTATGCCGCCGACCCGCTGCACTGGGTGAAGACCGAACTGGAGGTGTGCCGCAACTACCATCCGATGTTCATGAAGATGGTCGGGGCCGACGGCAAATACTGTCACGGCGCCGGCGCCGAGTTCTGGAAGGGCGGTTGCTGCAACCATTCAGGCCATGGCCATCACGTCCTGCCCGGCAATTGCTGCGGCTGACCGCATGCGCACATGACCCATTTCGATGTGCTGACCGGCCTGGTCGATCTGGACAGGGCGACCGCCGTGGATGTTGGAGCGGGCGATGGCGCTTTTGCCCGGCAACTGGCATCGGCCGCGGCCCATGTCATTGCCATCGAGGTTGATGAGGCCAAGGTGGCACAGGGTGCGCAAGGCGCCCCGGACGGCGTGGAGTTTCGCCTTGGCAGGGCCGAAGAGCTGCCGGTCCACAGTGCTGCTGCCGATCTGGTCTGTTTCATGTTTTCGTTTCACCATGTTCCCGGCGACGTGCAGGTCCAGGCGCTGGAAGAGTGTGCCCGGGTCCTGCGCTCCGGCGGCCGGCTGCATGTGGTCGATCCGCTGCCGCAGGGCGGCATGACCGAGATTGTCAAACCGCTGGAAGACGAAACCGAAGTTCGGACCGTGTCGCAGGACCGGTTGCGCACGCTTGTGATGCCGCAGTTCCGGCTGGTCGAGCACCGGGACTATGTCCTGACGCGCTCATACGACAACTTCGATCAGGTGGTCGAACGGGTCACAAGCGCCAATCCGGCCAGGGTCGAACGACTTCCAGCCGCCATCGAGGCCATGAAGCGGGCTTTCGACCGGCACATGCGGCCGACGGCAACCGGATACGAAGTCGAGCAGCCATGCGCGATGTTCCACTTTGAGCGGATCTAGACGAACTGGGTCAGCCACAGTGACAGCGCCGGCACCGTCAGGATCAGGCCGAGCACGAACACTTCGGCTGACAAGAACCAGGCGACACCGGTGAAGATCGATTCCAGCCTTATCCTGTCACCGACGATGGACTTGATGACGAACACGTTAAGTCCGATGGGCGGTGTCACCAGCCCGATTTCCAGCAGCTTGATGACAACGACACCGAACCAGATCAGCGAGAAGCCGAACGCCTCGACGATCGGGATGGTCAGCGGCAGCGTCAGCAGGATGATCCCGATCGGGTCGAGGAACATGCCCAGGAAGATGTACATGACCACCATCAGGCCGATGACCACGACAACCGATGCGCCGCTGCCGTCGATCAGGGCGGTGATCGAAGCAGCCATGCCGGTGAGCGCGATGAAGTTGACGAACAGCTTGCCGCCGATGGCGATGGCGAAGATCATCGACGATTGGTAGACGGTCTCCTTCAGGGCAGAGCCGATGTTGGGCAGTTTCAGCCGGCCCAGCACCAGTCCGAGCACCAGGCTGGCCGCGGCGCCGATGCCGGCGGCTTCGGTTGGCGTGAAGAAACCGGCGTAGATGCCGCCGATCAC
Organism: Pseudomonadota bacterium; assembly: GCA_039194725.1. Taxonomy (GTDB): domain Bacteria; phylum Pseudomonadota; class Alphaproteobacteria; order Rhizobiales; family Aestuariivirgaceae; genus Anderseniella. The sequence goes on along the minus strand of JBCCVY010000199.1, from coordinate 4,032 downwards.
CACGACGAACAGCAGCACAATGGCCCAGCAGCGACCCAGCGCGCTCATGCGGTCTTTCCGGGTGACAGTTTCTTCCGGCACCGGTGCGGCGTCCGGTTTCAACGACACCCAGATGTAGATCACCACGATATAGGCGAACAGCGACAGGAGCCCTGGAATGATGGCGGCGATGAACAGCTTGGCAATCGATTGCTCGGCGAAGATGCCGTACAGGATGAACAGCACGCTGGGCGGGATCAGCGAGCCCAGTGTCCCGCCAATGGCAACCGAACCGGTCGCCAGCGGCTTGGAATAGCCGAACTTCAGCATTTCGGGAATCGCGATGCGTCCCATGGCGGCGGCACAGGCGACGGATGAGCCGGTTATCGCGGAAAATCCGCCGCAACCGACGATGGACGCCATGGCCACGCCGCCTTTCAGCTTCGACAGCCACAGTCGTGCGGCGCGGTAAATGTCGGTGGTGAAGCCGGCTTCATAGGAAATATGCCCCATGAAGATGAACAGCGGCACGGTAGACAGTGTGTAGCTGGTGATGAAGGCGAACGGCGAATTGATCAACAGCGAGAACGTCGGCTGCCAGGCATATTCAGGCTGAAAGTCGGCGCCTGGCCGCCAGGCGAAGATCACGAAAATGCCGACACTGGCAACCACGCCCAGCGCTGCCGCAATGGGCACCCGCATGGCAAGCAGGAACAGCGCGACAGGCAGAGCGATGTAGCCGATTGTGAGTGGTTCCATAGCGTACTAGCGGTGCGTGTCGGCGTCTGGCACATCGGGCGCGCGGCCCGATATGACGGCGCGGACGTTCCTGCCGAGGCTGACCAGGCATCTTGCCGTCAGCACCGCCACGCCGAACACGAACATGGCCTTCATCGGCCAGGTCGGGATGTACAGCTGGCCGTCATAGTACAGGTTCTCGGTGTATTCGCCGGGCACTTTCAGGGCCAGCATGTATCCCATGGTGCCGAAAAACGCAGCGAACAGGATGGTCCCGACGACCCGCAGTGCATACTGAATGCGCACCGGCAACAGGTCGGCGATCACGGTCACGGCAATGTGCCCGTCGGTACGTTCCACATAGGACAGCGGCAGGACAATCACGCACACCATGAGCAGGCCGACCATGATCAGGTCATCGGGCACCGGCATGTTGAATGCGACCCGGCCGATCACCGACGCGGTGACGATGGCCCCCATCGCCAGCAGGGCCGCGCACGCCAGCCACATGGCGGCACCTTCGATCCTGCGTAGCAAAGTCATCATGTCGAGCACCCGGAGGACGAAAAACCAACAGCCCCGGTCAATGCTGCATCACAATGACCGGGGCTGGCAACACAAGCGCCGCGCATCAGCGCGCCCAGGGATATCCCTTTTCGTCACGTTCCTTGGTGTACTTTTCAACCAGGACCTTGTAGTCGGCCAGGATGGCATCGCCGTCCATGCCCTTCTTCTTGGCCTTCTCGATCCAGTTCGACAAATCCGCGTCGGCAACCTCGATCAGCTTGGCGCGCAGGGCCGGATCCGGCTCGACAACCTTGACCTTGTTGCCGTCAATGCCTTCCTGCAGTTCCTTTTTCACGTCGGTGCGCGAGGCATGCATCTTCTCAGCCATGTAGACGGTGAACTCCTTGCCGAGCTCATCCAGCAGTTTCTGCTGCTCGGGCTTCAGGCTGTTGTAGGTGTTGGCGTTCATGGCCACGCCGAACGCCAGCACCTGGCCCATGTTCAGCTCGGTGATGTAATTGGCCACCTCATAGTGCTTGTAAGCCTTGGCCACGTAGTAGTAGGTGGTCGAGCCGTCGACCGACCCGTTTGACAAGGCCTCGTACACTTTCGGCTGGGACATGGACACCGTTGCGGCGCCCTGTGTCTTCAAGGCCGGCACGAAGGCGCCGGTGGCGCGAATGGTTTTGCCGTTGAGGTCGGCGCCGGTCATAACCGGAGCGTCCTTCATCAGCAATTGCGTCGGCCCGGTGGTGTAGTTGCCGAAGTACTTTATGTTGGCCTTTTTCTGCTCGGCGATCGCGGCCGGGTTCTGGGTCATGAACTCGTAGGTGGCCATCATGCCGACCCATTCATCGCCGAACTGCAGGGTATCCACGACCTCGTAGGCGACCAGCTTGCCGGGCGCATAGACCGGCACGATCGAGGCCATGTCGGCAACGCCGTCCGACAGGCCCTGGGCAGCCGTCTTGGCGCCAAGCAGCGCACCGCCCCAGGTGATGTTCAGCCCAAGCGTGTCGCCGGAGCGCTTGCGCAGCTCGGTGTCGAGCCACTGGATGGCAGCGGCACGGGTGCCCCGGTTCGGGCCAAACTCGGCAAAGCGCAGCTCGCGCATTTCCGCGCTGGCGCTGGATACCCCGAGTGTCAGCACCGAACCTGCGGTAACCAGGCCGGCCATGGCCAGCGCACTGATAAACTTCTGCATTAAACAATCCTCCCGTTATTGGCTGCGCGGCGCAGCGGACGTCGTTCCTGTGACTATCCCACAATCTGGTATTGTATTGTCAACAGATAATTGATATTTCATCTGATGAAATCTTAAAAGGACCCTTGACGCATGTATGGACAGGTACCGGCCAAAAGCCCCAGACGCACCAGAGACGGCAGCACGCTACCGCGTGTCAGGTCAATATCGCGGGCCATACACATCATGCGGGCGTTCACGCCGGAACGACGCCACCTGACCCTTGCCGAGATTGTCCGGGCCACCGGACTGGATGCCGGCACCACGCGCAGGATACTTGTTACGCTACGCGACGAGAGTATCGTGCGCCAGGACGACAATACCGGCGCCTACTGCCTGGCGCTTGACGTGTTGCAGATTGCCGGCGCCGTGCCGGAAGGAAACTCGCTGCGCGAACTGACCGAGAGCCGGCTGATGCGGTTGGCGCGGGACACCGGTGCAACAGTGTTCCTGTCCATACTGCGCAACAATGCCGCCGTTTGCCTGGCCCGGTATCATGGTGAATCGGCGGTGCAGGTACGCTGGTGGTCAGTTGGCGGCAAACTGCCGCTGAACTGCGGCGCGGGGCCAAAGGTCCTGCTGGCGCACATGCCCGAAACCGAACGGGACAGCTTCCTGAAAAGCAACCTGACCCAGCTCACCGACAAGAGCGTCATCGATGCCGGGCGTCTGAAGCAGGAGCTGGACGAAATTCGCGAGACCGGCTGGGCCATCACCCACGACGACGTCGCCGTCGGCCTTTCCGCCCTTGCCGTGCCGCTCACCAATGCGGACGGCGACGTGCTGGCCGCGGTCTCCGTGGGCGGGCTGACGGCGCAGATCGCCGGCGAAGGCTCGCCCAGATGCCTCGATGATCTGTTACATTGCGGCCGCGACCTGGCCACGCTGGTGCGCTCGATTTCCCCCACTTCCATACCAGCCGATTGATTTCATCAGATGAAATATATGTTGCTAGTTGACACACCCTGATCATTCGCCGCTATTATTGGCCGGGTCATGAGGCACGGCTTGTCGAACGCCTCGGGAGCAGATCAGATGGGTTTTACAATTGCGGAAAAAATCCTGGCGCGGGCCGCCGGTCTGGACAGTGTCCGGGCCGGAGAAGAGATCAAGGCCAAGCCGGATTTCGTCATCGCCTATGACTTTCCCGGCTATACGGACGTTATTTTCAAGCACATGAAGGACGAGTTCGGCATCGACAAGGTGGCCGAGCCGGAGCGCTTCGCGCTGTTCATTGACCACATGGTGCCTGCCGTCACGCCGCAAGAGGAAGACCTGCACCAGAACACCAGGGACTGGGGCATCGCCAACAACGTACCGGTCTACGAGCGCAAGGGCATCGGCCACCAGGTGGCTGCCGAGCTTGGCTATGCAACACCGGGTGCGTTTGCGGTGCACTTCGACGGCCACATTTCACAACTGGGCACCTTCGGCACGCTGGCCATTGGCGTGAGGCGGCACCTGCTGGAGGCGTTCGTCAAGGAGTACATCCAGATCAAGGTGCCGGAAACCACCCGCGTCAACCTGAACGGCAGGCTACGGCGCGGCGTCATGGCCCGGGACAT
>JBCCVY010000198.1:0-6800 GCA_039194725.1 Pseudomonadota bacterium | reverse complement strand
GCTAATTTGCATCAAATTTGACCGATTTCGGGCCACGGTTAGCAAATTGTTGCAGACTTGATTTTTGGCTATTTTCTGCTTGCCAGATGCTTGATGATACCGGAAAAATCCGTGTCCGCACCACCTTCATCCATAAACTCTTTGTAAAGCTCAAGTGCCCGTTTGCCCATCGGGGTGAAGGTATTCGAGCTGTCCGCCGCACCTTTTGCCAGGTCAAGGTCCTTGAACATCATGGCGGTTGCAAAACCGGGCTGATAGTCGCGATTGGCCGGTGATGTGGGAACCGGCCCCGGTACCGGGCAGTAGGTGGTCATCGACCAGCTCTGGCCGGATGCAGTCGAAGAAATGTCGAAGAAGCGCTGCGCATCCAGCCCAAGCCGCTCCGCCATCAGGAACGCTTCGCAGGTGCCGATCATCGAGACGGCAAGCAGCATGTTGTTGCACACCTTGGCCGCCTGGCCGTTGCCGGGTCCGCCGGCATGGATGATATTCTTTCCCATGATATCCAGATACGGTTTGGCGCCTGCAAAAGCTGTATCGCTGCCGCCGCACATGAAGGTAAGGGTGCCGGCCTCAGCGCCCGTCGTGCCACCGGATACCGGCGCATCAAGCATCTGGTGGCCGCCAGCCTCAGCCAGCCCGATCACTTCCCTGGCCGTGTCGACGTCGATTGTGGAACTGTCGATCATCAACGTGCCCGGTTTGCACATTGCAATCAGACCGTCGTTGCCGGTGTAGACGTCTTTGACATGTTTCCCAGCCGGCAGCATGGTCACGACCACATCCGCTTCGGCAACAGCTGCTGCCGCGCTGTCCGCGGCCTGCCCGCCAGCCGCCACAAATCGGCTCACGCTGTCAGCAGAAAGATCGAAACCTGCAACTTCATGACCTGCCTTGACCAGATTGTGCGCCATTGGGCCACCCATATTGCCCAGGCCTATGAAACCGATTTTCGCCATGAAACGCTGCCTCTCCGTGAACGCGGGTTTGTTGGTGCGGTAACATCGCAAGTACCAGTGGTGACATGCAAGAGGCATTGGACACAGCGCCGAACGCACCAGGCGATCCTCTCTTGTACAAACCGGATGCGGCCTGATAGTACGACGTGCGACTTGACAATTCTCGGGCCACCAATGACCGCACGCTCCTACAATTTCAGCCACGCCATCGCCCGCAAGCCGAGCACCAGAATTGTGGACGGCCTGCGCGCCGTCGACACCGGCACACCCGACCTGGACCAGTTTCGGGCAGACCACGACCATTACGTCTCGCTGCTGGCGTCGACGGGCGCGGCTGTAACCGTACTTGAAGCGCTGGATGACTATCCCGACTCGGTGTTTGTTGAAGATGCCGCCCTGTGCCTGCCGGAAGTAGCGATTGCCATGCGGCCGGGCGCGCCATCTCGGGTCGGCGAGGCAGCCGTGATGGCCCCTGTCCTGTCCAGGTTTTACAGCGACGTCATTGCGATCGCAGGGCCCGGTTTCATCGACGGCGGCGACATACTGGTCACCGAAACGGAAATACTTGTCGGACGCTCCGCCCGGACCGATGCAGCCGGAACCGCCGAACTGGCACAGATAACGGCGCGCTGGGGATACCGGGTCCGCGAGGTCAGCACACCGGTCGGTGTGCTGCATTTCAAGACCGATTGCTCCCTGATGGACGAAGAAACGGTTCTGGCCACGCGCCGGCTGTCGGACACTGGCTGCTTTGACGGCTACCGGGTAATCAACACGCCTGACGGCGAAGAGGCTGCAGCAAATGCCATCCGGTTCAACGGACTTGTCGTCATGCCGGCCGGCTTCCCGCACACCGCTGAAAAACTTTCCGCCGCTGGCTATGATGTGCGTCAGGTCGGCAACACCGAAGCGGCCAAGCTGGATGGCGGCATGTCCTGCCTGTCCTTGCGGTTTTCGCCGCCCGCTTGAGCGCGGTGTCAGATTTCCGCCGGAAATTCAGACCGGCAGTTCTTCAGGCAACGGCTCGAAATAGGCATTGATTTCGTCATTGCGAACCGCACCCAGGGTTGCCGGCTGCCATTTTGGCGCCATATCCTTGTCGATGACGACAGCGCGGGTGCCTTCAAAGAAGTCATGCCCGGTGAATATCCGGTTGACGATGCGGTATTCCATCCGCATGCAGGCATTGAAATCCAGGGTCAGTCCGTCACGCAACTGGCGATGGCAAATCTTAAGGCTGGTCGGCGACTTCAGCTCTATGACGTCAGCCTGTTTCTGGGCCCACTCGGACGGGTCCGACCTCAGGCTCTCAAGCACATGTTCAGCCGAGTTCTGCAGGAAATGGCGATCGATGGCGCCGCGGTGGCGCCCGAAGGTTTCAGGATCCACGGATACCGCGAACTGCTTTACAGCTTCATCCACATCGGCAAATGCCTTGAGCGCACGTTTGAGATCCGGCAGTTGCTGCCGGGGCACAAAATGCGTGCCGACACCTGCATATACCGCATCTCCGGCTTTCAGCCGGGCACCGGTCAGCCCCATATACATGCCGGTTTCGCCGGGACAGCGTGGCAGGAAGTAAGTGCCGCCAACATCAGGAAACAGCCCGATGCCGGTTTCCGGCATGGCAAATGTGGTGGCCTCGGTGACAATACGGTGTGAACCATGAACCGACACGCCGACCCCGCCGCCCATGACAATGCCGTCCAGAATGGCAATATAGGGTTTGGGATAATGCTTGATGTAGGCGTTGAGCAGGTATTCTTCGCGGTAGAAGTCGAGAAACCGGGTATCCATCGCAAGACCCCAGTCATAGAGCTGGCGAATGTCGCCGCCTGCGCAAAACGCTTTGTCACCGGCACCTTCAATCACTACGCGCTTCACCCGGCTGTCGGTTTCCCAAGCCTGCAGCTGGGCATACAGCGCACGGACCATGCCGACCGTCAAGGCGTTCAGGGCCCTTTCGCGGTTGAGCGTTACAACCCCGACCTTGCCTTCCAGGGAAAAGAGAATTTCATTTGAGGTCGTCATAAACGGTCACAAACCAATTTAGGGTGCGGGCCCTATTCAAATCTACTGACGCAGCATGTCGCGTGAAATGATCAGTCGCATGATTTCGTTGGTGCCTTCAAGGATTTGATGCACGCGCAAGTCGCGCAAATAGCGCTCTATAGGATAATCCTGCAGATATCCGTAGCCGCCAAACATCTGCAATGCGTCATTGACCACTTGAAAGCCCGTGTCCGTTGCCTTGCGTTTCGCCATGGCCGCAAACCTTGTGGCCTCGGGGTGCTTGTCGTTCACCTTCTGGGCGGCGGCGTACAGCAGAATTCGGGCGGATTCGAGTTCGGTCTGCATGTCTGCCAGCCGGAACTGCAGCGCCTGGAACTCGGAAATGGCCTTGCCGAAGGCTTTTCTGGTCTTCATGTAGTCAATGGCGTGATCAATGCAGGCCTGCGCCCCGCCGATGGAACAGGCGGCGATATTCAATCGTCCGCCATCGAGGCCGGCCATGGCAATCCGAAACCCGTTGCCCTCGCCGCCAATCAGGTTTTCAGCCGGCACCCGGCAGTTGTCAAAGTTCACCTGGGCGGTTGGCTGCGAGTGCCAGCCGAGCTTTTTCTCATTGGCGCCGAAGCTCAAACCTCCGGTGCCGTCCTCGATCATGATGCAGGAAATGCCGTTTGGCGTGTCATCGCCGGTGCGCACCATTGTCAGGTAAAGGTCATTGGCCCCTGCCCCGGAAATGAACGCCTTGGACCCGTTCAGCACGTAATGGTCACCGTCTCTCACAGCCCTGGTGCGCAGTGCGGCGGCATCGGACCCGGAACCGGGCTCGGTCAGACAGTAACTGGATACCTTGTTCATGGCCGTCATGTCGGGCAGGAACTTTTGACGCTGCGCCTCGTTGCCGAAGTTGTCGATCATCCATGCCGCCATGTTGTGGATCGAGATGAAGGCAGCCGTTGACGGGCACGCCTTTGACAGTTCCTCAAAGATCAGCACGGAATCCAGGCGCGACAGGTTTGATCCGCCAACGTCGTCCTTGACATACAGGCCGCCAAACCCCAGCGCCGCGGTTGCCACGATGGTGTCACGCGGGAAGATGTGTTCCGCATCCCACCGGGCAGCGTGCGGCGCCATTTCATCTGCCGCAAAGGATGCAGCGAGATCACGGATGGCGCGTTGTTCTTCTGTCGGTTCGAAATTCACGGTCATGACCCCTTGGGATTGCGATTTCAATGTTGCAACTGTGATAAAGCCGCACCTAGCAAACGGTCAACATGACTAGCGACTGACGGGCACATGGTGCATAGTTGACGAGCACAAATCCATGAGAAGCCCGTTTCGATGACTCATCCCCGCTCGCAATCTGCCGATACACTGGCACAATCCCCAATCGTCCAGGATGCCAACACCGGCTTTCCGGCAACCCGGCTGCGCCGCACCAGGCAGGCTGACTGGTCGCGCCGGATGGTGCGCCAGACAGTGCTGGCACCGGATGACTTCATCTGGCCGATCTTCGTCATGGGCGGGAACAATCAGCGCGAGCAAATCGCATCGATGCCGGGCGTCGAACGTCTCAGCGTCGACCTGGCGGTCAATGCAGCCAGGGAGGCTCGCGATCTCGGCATACCGGTCATCGCGGTGTTTCCCAACACGCCACCCGACAAACGCACTCCGGACGGCAGCGAGGCCCTGAACAGCGACAACCTGGTGTGCACCGCAGTCAGGGCCATCAAGGATGCAGTACCCGAGATCGGCATCATGACCGACGTGGCTCTCGATCCCTACACCACCCACGGCCACGACGGGTTGTTGCAGGATGGCCGGATCCTCAATGACGAGACCATAGAGATCCTGGTTGCACAATCGCTGATACAGGCTGAGGCCGGCTGCGACATCATCGGACCGTCCGACATGATGGACGGACGCATCGGTGCCATTCGATCCGGACTGGAGACATCAGGTTTCCAGGACGTCATGATCATGGCCTATACGGCCAAGTATGCCTCCGCCTTCTATGGCCCGTTCCGGGAAGCTGTGGGATCTTCGGCAACCTTGTCAGGCGACAAGAAATCCTACCAGATGGATTTCGCCAATATCGACGAATGCATGCGCGAGGCCGAGCTTGATATTTCGGAAGGCGCCGACATGATCATGGTCAAGCCGGGCATGCCTTACCTCGATGTGGTCACCCGCCTGAAGTCCGAATTCGGTGTTCCCACCTTCGCCTACCAGGTGTCGGGCGAATACGCGATGCTGAGCGCAGCTATCCAGAACGGCTGGCTGGACGGAGACAAGGTGATTGTTGAGGCATTGCACAGTTTCAAACGGGCCGGCGCCGACGGTATACTGACCTATTTCGCGCGCGACATCGCGCAGAAGCTGAACGGCTGATCGGGAAACAGCACAAGATGAGCGACAAAGTCTTCAGACTGCTGCCCGATGGGGATCCGGTTGCCGGCATGCAGAAGTCGGACCTGACTCCGCCGGACACGTTCACCAGCGACGACCACAGCGAACTCAACCATACCTTCTTCGCCACGCCGGATAACAGCGTACTGAGCGGTGTCTGGGAATGCGCGCCCTGCAGGGAAGAGATCGACAGCTACCCGGTGCATGAGATGATGACGGTCATTTCAGGATCGGTCACGGTGACAAATGCCGACGGCCACGCGGAGACGTTCACGGCCGGGGACACTTTCTTCATCGCCAAGGGTGCGAAATGCATCTGGCAGATCGACGAGACACTCAGGAAATTCTACATGATCGTCGAATGACCGGCGCGGTTTCAAACGGGGAATTCGTCCACAGTTGCGTAAGTCAATTGCCCGAGGCCGTTGAAGTCGGTGCGCAGGGCATTTGAATAGGCACCCATCCAGCCGAACACCACGTAGTCGCCTTCGTCGATTGTGTCAGGCAGCTCGACCCGCTCCGGCAACACATCCAGGCTGTCGCAAGTCGGACCAAATACCGTGAACGCACGGGTGCCACCGTCAAGCCTGGATCCGTCAGCCGAGAAGGCTGCAGCCGGCGGCGCGATGGCAGAAAACTTGATCTCATTCATGGCGCCATAGATGCCGTCGTTCAGGTACAGGCTGTCCTGTTTTCGCAAGTGCACCTGCGCAACAGTGGCGCCGCCGGTCCAAGCCAGAGCCGATCCCGGTTCGCAATTCAGATTGACGGCTGCAATGTGCTCAGCCTTGGCCGCTGTTATTGCGGCAAAGAAGTCTTCCAGCCGGCGTTCCTTGGGCATCAGCACCGAAGGGTAGCCGCCGCCCAGATTTGCGTATTTCAGAGATACGCCGGCGGCCTCCGCACACCCGGCACCCATCGCCATGGCTTCACCCCAAGCTGCCGGGTTGGGGGCCTGCCAGCCCACGTGCATTGCCACGGCCACGTCAAAACCCAACTCACCGGCGCGGCGCATCAGGCTGGTTGCGGTTTGCCCGTCACAGCCAAATTTTGAATTCAGGTCGACGGCGGAGTCCGGATTGGCTTTGGCGATGCGTACCTGGACCGTGCAATCGCGCCCACAGGTATCGGCGAGCTTTGACAGTTCCCTGTCATGGTCAATCACAAAATCCCGAACCCCGAGTTCAGCATATGCTGTTGCAATGTCGGCGCGTGACTTGACAGGATGATTGAATGCACAATGCGCATCGCCCAACTTCTCACGAACCAGCTTGATTTCTGCAATCGAGGCCACATCGAACCCGGTCACGCCGGCGTCGGTCAGCCAGTGAAGCACCGCCGGATGCGGATTGGCCTTCACGGCGTAATGCACGGCGCCGGGAAAACCCGCCACAAACCTTTCGGCTTCGCGGCGAAAGGCTG
>JBCCVY010000197.1:0-6807 GCA_039194725.1 Pseudomonadota bacterium | reverse complement strand
TCGTCGTGATGTTTGATGTTGACGGGTGATGGCTCTTGCCTATTATCCGGCTCGTTTTTGAGGCCCCTGTGGCGGAACTGGTAGACGCGATAGACTCAAAATCTGTTGTCCGTGAGGGCGTGCCGGTTCGAGTCCGGCTGGGGGCACCATCGTTCCGAACATTGGCGATAATCGACCAGAAGATAGGCGCGGGTGTGCTGGCGCGTCAGGCGGGTCCGAACATTAACTGCGTGACCGGTGAATTGCCCCATTGATCCGCCCGCCATCGAGGTGTTAGGCATAATCAATCCGGGGGCACGGCGAGTTTACAGGTACATGTTTTGGCAGCTTCACTTACACTCACGATCCGGGTTTTGCTTGCAGCCGGATTGATGCTCATGGCCAGCCTGACGGCGGCCACCGCAAACCCGGTTGTGGTTTATGACGGCAAGACCGGCAAGGTCATGGTTGCCAAGGATGCCGGCAAACCGTGGTTTCCCGCCTCGCTGACCAAACTGATGACTGCCTACATCGTGTTCCAGGCCATCGAACAAGGCAAGATCACAACGAAAACCAAGGGTACCGTCACCAAGACATCGTCGGCCCCGCCACCCAGCAAAATCGGCTTCAGGCCGGGCAAGAAGGTGTCGGTCGACCTGGCACTGAAGGCATTGCTGATCTATTCGGCCAATGACATGGCCTCGCTGCTGGCCGAGATCGTTGCCGGCTCGCAGGAGAACTTCGCCCGGCTGATGAACGCCACGGCCCGCGAGCTTGGCATGACCGGGTCGCATTTCGTCAATCCGCACGGGCTTTATGACAAGCGCCAGTACACCACCGCCCGGGACATGGCGATCCTGTCCTATGCGCTGCTGAACAAGTATCCGCAGGCGCGCAAGTACTATTCCGCTCCACATCTCAAGCTCGGCAAGAAAAGGCTGCGCAACCGCAACTACCTGTTGCGCATCTGGGACAAGGCCGACGGCATGAAGACCGGCTTCATCTGCCCGTCCGGTTTCAACCTGGTGGCCACTGCGAAGGTGAACGGCCGGCTGGTGGTCGGAGTGGTGTTCGGCACCCGCAGCGGCAGGGCGCGGGCGCAGAAGGCGAAAGTGGTCATGGAGACCGCGGCCGGCTATCCCGCGACAACCTCGATAACGGCGCTGCAGAATGAGGGCGGCACGCCGCCGAACCTGCGCAAGCGGGTGTGTGGTGGCACGGGCCTGCGGATGGTGAGTGCCGACAAGTTTTCCGGCTGGGGTGCGACCTTCGGCAAGTTCAAGAGTGCGGCTGAGGCCGAAGCGGTGATAAACGGCATTCAGGCGGTCAAGGTAAATGCGTTCAGAAAGGCCGGGAGCGGCGTGGTGCGGATCCCGTTTACCAAGGACTTCGTGCCGGTGACGTACAATATCTCGAAGAGCACCAGCCAGTCATTGTGCCAGCAGGTTCAGGGAGCCGGAGGCAAATGCGAGGTTGTGACGCCATCCGTGTTTGCATCCTTTGCCAGCCTGTCCGGGCGCGAAAAGGCCAAGGGTGGCAAGAAGGTGAGGAAGAAGAAGCGCCGCAAGAGCCGCAAACCGGCCGCCGACAAATGAGGCCGCGCCAGGCATGACGCTGAAAACGCTGCGGGCATTGCCTGTCCTGTTGCGGACGCGATAGTCTGCGCCACCGCAGCTAGTGTTTTCAGCAAACGAGTTCATGACAATGACACCATCTCCCTCCATCCCGGTTTCGGTTCTCACCGGCTTTCTGGGTGCCGGCAAAACCACCTTGCTGAACCGGCTGCTGAAAGACCCGGCCCTGTCCGATGCGGCTGTCATCATCAATGAATTCGGCGAGATCGGCCTGGATCACCTGCTTGTCGAGACGGCCGACAGCAATGTGTTCGAGATGTCGTCCGGTTGCCTGTGCTGCACGATTCGCGGTGACCTGGTCGATACGCTTGTTGACCTGATGGCGCGCCGTGATGCCGGCACCATCAAGGCGTTTGACCGGGTCATTGTCGAAACCACCGGGCTTGCCGACCCGGCCCCGGTTCTGCAGACGCTGATGTCACACACCGAACTGCTGCAGCGCTACCGGCTGGAAGGTGTGGTCACCGTGGTTGATGCAGTGAACGGACCCTCGACACTGGATCAGCATGATGAGGCGGTCAGACAGGTCGCTGTTGCTGACAAGCTGGTGTTGTCGAAAGCGGACCTGCTGTCGGGCAGCGATGGGGAGGATGCCCTGCACGCCATCATCGCGCGCCTGCGCAAACTGGCCCCGGCGGCGCGGATCCTTGCCACGCACAACAATGAGGCATCGGCTGAGAAGCTGTTCGACGTGGCCGCAGCGGATGGCGAGGTCCGGCCCGACCAGGTCAGGCGCTGGCTGAGCGCTGACGCCTTTGAGGCGCCTGAACGGGCAGGCCGGCGCCGGTCACGGCGCGCGGCACCCGAAGCATTCGGCACCCATGCGCTTGAAGCAGGACATGATCATTCCCACGATCATGCCCATAGCCATGATGTAAACCGGCATGATGAGCACATAAGCTCATTTTCCATTGCCACTGACAAGGCGATCGGAAAGATGCAGTTCGAGCTGTTCCTGGAGCTGCTGCAGAGCTATCACGGGCCCAACCTGTTGCGCATGAAAGGCATCGTCAAGCTCGCAGACGACGAGACCAGGCCGGTGGTCGTGCACGGGGTGCAGCATGTCCTGCACCCACCGGAGCGGCTTGAGCGCTGGCCGGATGCGGATCACCGGACCAGGCTGGTGTTCATCACCCGTGATATCCGCCGCGATGAACTGGATGGGCTTCTGAAAGCATTTACGGATCCGATCACGGGCGGTGCGGAGGCGTTTTCCGATGACACATTGTCTTTGCGCAGAGGTGGATGATGATTGAGGTCTACGGGCTGAACAATTGCGATACCTGCCGCAAGGCGCGCAAGTGGCTGGACGGGGAAGGGGTTGAGCACCGGTTTCACGACATTCGCAAGGCGAACCTCGATGGCGAGGTGATTGCTGGCTGGGCCGCAAAGGCAGGTTGGGAAACACTGCTCAATCGGCGCGGCACGACGTGGCGCGGATTGCCCGCGCCGGACAAGGAAGGTGTCGACGAGGCCAGTGCCATAAGGCTGATGACAACCCACCCCGCCTTGATCAAACGCCCGGTTTTTGTCACCGGCAGTGACGTGCTGGTCGGGTTTACAGCGGATGTGCAGAAGGCTCTGGCACCCTGAAACGCGTCTATTTCGGACCGCAGGCATGAACGCCGAATAATTCAGAAAGCTCACTTGGCATGAGTTTTCCTGATGATAAAAATCAGGACACCGGCTTCTTCATGCTGACTGACCAGTTCGTTGCCGCTCTCGGCACAGTAGTGCGGAAAATCGATGGAAGCGGCGGGGTCGGTCGCCAGAACTCTCAATGATTCTCCATAGTTGAGAGACAAAAGACGTTTTCGGGCTTTGAGCACCGGCAACGGGCACTGCAGCCCTGTTACGTCAATTTCATGATCGAAGTCCTGCATTAAACTGGACACCTTCAGGTATAACATTTATTTCTGACTGACAGAATTGATCAGTGCCAGAGCGCTGTGCAGTCAATGCCACGGTTCGAAGTGCTGCCCGATTTGAGCACACAGACCGGCATAGTGGCGGTGTAACCGGCAGCGCGGTTCTGGTCCAGCAACATTTCGCATAAGGTATGGGCGAACATGAACAAGCACGCAGCTAGCGATGGTTTCAAGCCGATCCGGCCCGGCCGTGGCGGCAAGGGCAAGGGCAGGGCATTTCCGAAAGGCCGCCAGCTGGATGTTGTCGCGGTCGGCGAGATCACCAGGCTGATGGAGCCGCATCAGCCGCTCAAGCGTGACATGCTGATCGAGTACCTGCATCTGGTTCAGGACAAATGGGGGCATCTGTCCGCTGGCCATCTGGCGGCGCTGGCAAACGCCATGCGGCTGCCGATGGCCGAAGTCTACGAGGTGGCAACCTTCTATCATCATTTCGATGTGGTGAAGGAAGGCGAAATCGCGCCGGCAGAGATCACCATCCGCGTGTGCGATTCGCTGTCCTGCGAAATGGCGGGTGCGCAGGACATCATCAAGGCTCTCGGTGACAGTGCGCCTGAAAACGTGCGCGTCGTGCACGCGCCGTGCATGGGCCTGTGCGATGTGGCGCCGGCGGCTGCGGTGGGACACAACTATGTCGGCGATGTCAGTGTTGACAAGCTGACCGTCATGGCCAGGGACAAGGCCGTCAGGCCGGACATGCCGGCCTACCAGTCTCTGGAAGACTACAAGGCGGAAGGCGGCTATGGCCAGCTGAGCGCGCTGCGCACCGGATCGCAGACGCCTGAACAGGTGATCGAAACCTTGCTTGAAGCCGGCCTGAAAGGGCTCGGCGGCGCCGGTTTCCCGTCGGGCCAGAAATGGAAGTTCGTCCGCGCCGGCGATGGCCCGCGCTATCTGTGCATCAACGGCGATGAAGGCGAACCGGGCACGTTCAAGGACCGCCACTACCTGCACACCCGGCCGCATCAGTTCCTGGAAGGCATGCTGATCGCAGCGTGGGGTGTCGATGCGTCTGCCGCCTACATCTACATGCGCGATGAATACCCGGCCGTGGTGCAACTTCTCAAAGACGAGATCGGCAAGCTGGAGGCCGACGGTGTCGTGCCGCAAGGCTACATTCACGTGCGTCGTGGCGCGGGCGCCTATATCTGCGGCGAAGAAAGCGCGATGATCGAGTCCATCGAAGGCAAGCGTGGCCTGCCGCGGCACCGCCCGCCTTATGTTGCGCAGGTCGGGGTGTTCGGCCGCCCGACACTGGTGCACAATATCGAGACGGTCTACTGGATGCCAAGCATCCTCGAGAAAGGCGCAGACTGGTTCGCCGAGCAAGGCAAGGACGGCCACAAGGGACCGAGATCATACTCGGTGTCCGGGCGCGTGAAAAACCCAGGCGTCGTGCTCGCACCGGCCGGCGCGTCGGTCAACGAGCTGATCGAGATGTGCGGCGGCATGGCCGACGGGCACACGTTCAAGGGATACCTGCCCGGTGGCGCATCAGGCGGCATCCTGCCGGCGTCGAAGGGCGATGTGCCGCTGGATTTCGGCGGTGAGCTGGCCGAACTAGGATGTTTCGTCGGCTCGCATGCCGTCGTGGTGATGTCCGACAAGGATTCCATGCGCGATGCGGCAGTCAATCTGCTGAAGTTCTTTGAAGATGAGTCCTGCGGCCAGTGCACGCCCTGCCGGGTCGGATGCGAAAAGGCCGTCAAGCTGATGCAGACAGGCCCGTGGGACGAGGCCCTGCTGGGCGAATTGACGACCGCCATGGCCGATGCATCGATCTGCGGCCTGGGACAGGCGGCACCGAACCCCATACGTACCGTGATGACGCATTTCAAGGAGGACGTTTCGTGATGTCCGCTGGCACAATCAAGTTCACTCTCGACGGACGCGAAGTCGAGGCCCGGGAAGGCGAAACCATCTGGCAGGTGGCCAAGCGCGAAGGCACCACCATTCCGCACCTGTGCTGGAAGGACGCGCCGGGGTATCGCGCAGACGGCAATTGCCGCGCCTGCATGGTCGAGATCGAGGGCGAGCGGGTTCTGGCCGCGTCATGCGTGCGGGCTCCGTCGGAAGGCATGGTGGTCAATTCGCAGAACGAACGCTCATCCAACGCCCGCAAAATGGTGATCGAGCTGTTGATGGCAGATCAGCCTGAACGGGAAGACGCCCATGACGACCAGTCTTCATTCCTGAAATGGGCTGACGCGATGGAGGTGGATGTATCCCGTTTTCCGCGCGACACGTCGCCGGCACCGGATGTGTCGCATCCGGCCATGGCGGTTAACCTGGATGCCTGCATTCACTGCAACCTGTGTGTTCGTGCCTGCCGGGAAGTGCAGGTCAATGACGTGATCGGCATGGCGTTCCGCGGCCCGCACGAGAAAGTGGTGTTTGATTTCGACGATCCCATGGGCGCATCGACCTGTGTCGCGTGCGGCGAATGTGTTCAGGCGTGCCCGACGGGCGCACTGATGCCGGCCACCATTGTCGATGACAAGGGCCGCGGCAGCCGCAAGGCGGACCGCCAGGTGGAAAGCGTGTGCCCATATTGCGGTGTCGGCTGCCAGATCACCTACAACATCCGTAAAGATGACGAGACCGGCCAGGAGCATATTGCCTTTGTTGAAGGCAAGGGCGGCCCGGCCAACGAGAACAGGCTGTGCGTAAAGGGCCGTTTCGGTTTCGACTACATAAAGTCGCCGGAGCGGCTGACCAAGCCGCTGATCCGCAAGCCAGGCCTGCCCAAGGGGCTTAATGTCGATCCGGCAAACCCGATGACGCATTTCCGCGAGGCCAGCTGGGAGGAAGCGCTCGATGTTGCCGCCGACGGCCTGAAGAGCATTCGCGACGTAAATGGTCCCAAGGCGCTGGCCGGCTTCGGGTCGGCGAAGTGCTCCAATGAGGAAGCCTACCTGTTCCAGAAGCTGGTGCGGGTCGGCTTCGGTTCCAACAATGTCGATCACTGCACCAGGCTCTGCCACGCATCTTCTGTGGCAGCGCTGATGGAGACAATCGGCTCCGGTGCGGTGACCGCGCCATTTACCGCGGTCCGGGATTCCGACGTCATCGTGGTGATCGGTGCCAACCCGACCGAGAACCACCCGGTCGCCGCCACCTACTTCAAGCAGGCAGCCCAGCGCGGCGCCGATCTGATCATCATGGATCCGCGCGGAACGGCGATGAAACGCCATGCCAGCCACATGCTGCAGTTCAAGAACGGTGCCGATGTGTCCCTGCTCAACGCCATGATGAACGTGATCGTG